>NZ_JAIUHP010000008.1:0-250027 GCF_020165175.1 Mesorhizobium sp. CA16 | reverse complement strand
GATTTCCGGTCGGTTCGGCCGGAAATCATCCGACTCCGGATCAAAAGAACTAGAGCACGATGTTGCCCGAAAACCGCTTGACACTTTTCGGCATCATGCTCTAGGCGCCGGAACCGCCATCCAAGCAAAGGTATCGAATGCCGAAGGAAGAAGTCCTCGAGTTTCCAGGTGTGGTCACCGAACTGCTGCCCAATGCGATGTTCCGGGTGAAGCTCGAAAACGAACACGAAATCATCGCCCACACGGCCGGCCGCATGCGCAAGAACCGCATTCGCGTGCTGACCGGCGACAAGGTCCTGGTCGAGATGACGCCTTACGACCTGACCAAGGGCCGCATCACCTATCGCTTCAAGTAACCATCTAGCGCGGACCCAGATCCGGATGATTTCAGGTCTGGTTGACCCGAAATCATCCGGCTCCAAATCAGGGAGTGGAGCATGATGTCGTCCGAAAACCGCTTCACACTTTTCGGCATCATGCCCCCATGAGCATTCTGCAGAAGCTGGTGCTTGCCTCTGGTTCGCCGCGCCGCATCGAACTCTTGCAGCAGGCCGGCATCGAGCCGGACCGGGTGCTGCCCGCCGATGTCGACGAGACGCCGCTGCGCGCCGAGCATCCGCGCTCGCTGGCCAAGCGCCTTTGCAAGGACAAGGCCGAGAAGGCGCTGGCCTCGCTGAAGGGCGAGGAGGACTATGCGCCAGCCTTCATCCTCGCCGCCGACACGGTGGTGGCGGTCGGACGGCGCATCCTGCCCAAGGCCGAGACGATCGACGACGCCGTCAATTGCCTCGGCCTGCTTTCCGGCCGCTCGCACCGGGTCTATTCCGGCATCTGCCTGATCACGCCCGGCGGCAAGCTGCGCCAGCGGCTGGTCGAGACAAGGGTGCGCTTCAAGCGGCTGCCGCGCGAGGAGATCGACGCCTATGTCGCGTCGGGCGAGTGGCGGGGCAAGGCCGGTGGCTACGCCGTGCAGGGCCTGGCCGGTTCCTTCGTCGTCAAGCTGGTCGGCTCCTACACCAACGTGGTCGGCCTGCCGCTCTACGAGAGCGTGGCGCTGCTTTCCGGCGAAGGCTTCAAGGCGCACCAGCACTGGCACGCCGCGCGCTCATGAGCATAGTCTACACATGAGCTCGGGCGACAAGGTAACGCCGCTGAGGCCGAAACGGCCCTGCCCCGAATGCGGTAAACCGTCGGTGCGCGAGCATTATCCGTTCTGCTCGGCGCGCTGCAAGGACATCGACCTCAACCGCTGGCTGAAGGGCGCCTATGTCATTCCCGGCCGCGACGGCGAAGAGGAAGAAGACGACAGCCCGACGCCCAAGGACGAGCCGTAAGCGCAGCCGGCGACCGGTTGTTTTCCAGCGATTTTTCTTTCCTGACGAAATCAACACCTAGGCGCTGGACAGGCAAGATTCCCGTGCTATAACCCACGCGCTTTCAAGGGGCGCCGCCTGGCGCCTTCGTGAAACCCGGCGGGCGCATTCCGTTAGCCGGCACAGGCCCAGATAGCTCAGTTGGTAGAGCAGCGGACTGAAAATCCGCGTGTCGGTGGTTCGAATCCGCCTCTGGGCACCATTCCCTCTTCTCCCGACATTCCCTCTCGCCAAAGCTTCAACGCTCAAGTCTCCGCAAGGCACTGAATTTGCTCCTCTTTTCGGCACGATGAGTGTGCTTGAACGAATTTCATCGCAGTTCGGCAGATTTCGTCCAACGGGGCGAGGTGTTGGTATTTTTGTTGGTATCTGAGACCCTGTTGGTATCGAAGCGCCAAAACAGGAGGTCCCACAATGGCTCTCTCCGACGTGAAATGCCGCAACGCCCGGCCCGCGTCCAAGCTCCAGAAACTGTCCGATGGCGGCGGGCTGCAGCTATGGATTCAGCCGTCGGGAACCAGGCTATGGCGCCTAGCCTATCGATTTGACGGAAAGCAGAAGCTGCTGTCTCTCGGCACCTACCCGGTCATCTCTCTCGCCGATGCCCGCGAAGCACGCGATGAAGCCAAACGTCTCCTTAAGGCTGGTGCCGACCCAGCTCAGGAGCGAAGATTCCATAAGGCCACTTCGCAAAAAGACACCTTCCGTTCAATCGCGGACGAATATGTTGACAAGCTGAAAAAGGAGGGACGTGCCGACCGGACGATTAGCAAGGTCAAATGGCTGCTCGACTTTGCCTATCCGACAATTGGTGACAAGTGCATTCGGGAGATCGATCCGGCCACCGTCCTTACTGCCCTTCGCCGCGTGGAAGTTCGTGGTCGATATGAGTCGGCGAGGCGACTGCGCTCCACCATCGGCACCGTGTTTCGATATGCAATTGCGACCGCACGCGCCGAGGCTGATCCGACGATCGCGTTAAGGGGCGCACTCATCACTCCAACGGTCACGCCGCGTGCCGCGATCATCGATCCTAAGGCCTTCGGCGGCTTGGTGAGGGCGGTCGATGCGTTTGACGGACAGCCTACAACCCGAGCTGCCCTGAAGCTCATGGCATTGATGTTTCCCCGCCCCGGCGAACTTCGCGCGGCAGAATGGGAAGAGTTCGATTTCGAAAGCTCGATGTGGATCATTCCTGAAGCACGCATGAAAATGCGCCGGCCGCACCGCGTACCCCTTTCAAGGCAGGCCATAAGCGTCTTGACTTCGCTTAAAGAAATCTCTGGTGGTGGATCGCTGCTCTTTCCTGGCGTTCGATCGGTTTCGCGTCCGATTTCCGACAACACGCTTAACGCCGCCCTTCGCCGCATGGGCTACGGCAAGGAGGAAGCGCCGCGCATGGTTTTCGAGCAACAGCATCAACTCTGCTAACGAATGCGGAAAATGGCATCCGGATGCGATAGAGCGCCAACTGGCCCACATTGAGAACAACGACGTTCGTCGAGCCTACGCCCCCGGAGGACGTATCCAGAATATTGATTCAATTGGATTTTTCGTGGGCCAAAATCAGAAATCTTCCCGTATGGTCCCGCACGATCTCGCAGCTGATTTAAAGATCGTTGGCTACCATCGTTGGCGCGACTAATGACGGTTTAGGCCAACAAGCAGTCTAACCGCTTCCGGAGCGACCGGCCAAAGCCAAGCTTTGCATTGCGTCTCAGAACGGACATTCTGCCCAGTTGCAAGGAACGTCGGTCGCGCAACCGGGTCACTTCAACAGCGCCACCGTCCTGTCGACGGCGCTGGGAAAGCCGTTCAGCGAAAGCGCCAGGTTGGTCTCCTTGCCGCCGTCGGCAACCACCTTGACTTTCAGGCTTTTGCCCTCGCGCAAATTTGTGAGTGTTTGGGCGTCGAAGTTCAGATCGACGATGCAGCCGCCGGGAAGGCAGGTGCGGAAGCGCAGCGGCGGTAGCACCAGACCGTCATCGATCTGCAGCGTCACCCCCTGATCCAGCGCCAGGCCGAACGGCAGGACCAGCGTTCCCTGAACTGTCTCTCCGGTCGGGCGCAGTTCCATCGCCAGCACGCGCTGGCGCGACTGGCTGTCGGTCTGCTCCTGCGACAGCGTGCAGACCTTGACGGCGGCGCCGTTCTCGCTGGCGAGATTGCAGGAGACGGTCCAGTCGCCATGCCCTTCCCTGAGCGAAGTCGCACCGCCAGGGAGAGCTGCCGTGTCTTGCGCGAATGCGGCCGCAAGGGAGAGCAGGCTTGCGGCGATCAGCGTGGCATATCCAATTCGTTTCATCTCGTTTCCATCTCGTTTCCATCTTCAAGAAATTCATCACGCCCAAGAGGCGAACGGAGAGAGTGCGCACATCTGCCCGCATTCCGATTGTCCAGCCTCGTTGACGCCGCTACCAGTGCACGCTGAAGCCGAGCTTGCCGCTGACGACATTGCTGTCGCCGAAGCTCGCCAGGCTGGTCTTGGCCAGCGCCTCGCCATAGACCGAGTACTTGCCGTCGCCGAAGTCGAGCGAGCCGCCGAGGCCGACGCCGCCCCAGACCTTCTGGTTCTGGCTGGAAAGCTTCACGCCCGAGACATCGATATCGGTTCCGTCGAGGAAGTCGTAGTAGAGGTTGGCGATGCCGTAGACATGCGCCCGGCTCACCTGCCCGGCGCTGTCGGCCCACTGGTCCTCGTAGTCGGCCGAGATGCCGAGGCGGCCGATCAGGCTGTCGCCGCTGCCGGGCGACACGATCGTGCCGAACGGATCGGTGAACTTGTCGAAGTCGACGGCCGAGTAGGAAAGCTGCGCCTGCGGGGTCAGCGACCAGTTGGAGCGCAGCGCGATCTTCTGGCCGCTCTCGATGCTAAGCGCATAGCCGAACCCCTTGTTGCCGTCGGCAAGCTTGCCCAGCACGGCCGAGTTGATGTCGCTGTCATACCAGGTCGCCTGGGCCTGGCTATCGACATAGAAGCCGCTGTTGCCGAGCCAGGTCAGCGTGCCGCCAACACCGTAGCCGGTGGCCGAGATCGAACCGGTGCCGAAGGACGATGACACGTCCGACGAGACGGTGCCGTAATGGACGGTGATGCCGCCCAGCAGGATGCCGGCCTCGCTCTCATGCAGCAGGCCGTCGACGCCGGCATTGAGCTTCCAGGTCGTCACGTCGTAGTCGGTGCCGGTGGTCGAGGTCTTGGGCTCGAACTTGCCATGCGCGGCATCGATACGCGCCCAGATGGCGTTGCCGTCGACCGGACCCTGGCCGGGCACGTCCGCGCCCTGCGGCGTCGCGCCCTCGCCCCAGGCCCGGTTGCCGATGCGCTGCTGCAGCGTGCCCGGTTCATTGAAGCTCCGCAGCACGCCTTCATAGGCCTCATAGAGCGGCGTGCTAGGCGCATAGAGCGGACCGGTCTGGTTGATCAGCGTGGAGCGCAGATACCAGTCGCCGTCGGCCGGCGTGCTGACGCCGTTCTTGTAGAGCCGATAGGCATAGGCGCCGCCGACCACGGCCTGGTCGCCCTCGAAGACATAGTCGCCGGCGAGCATGAAGGTGCCGGCCGAGCTGCCGTCGATGTCGACGATCTTGATGCCTTCGCTGGTCTGCGCGCCCGCGCCGCCGACATTGGTGACCGCAAGGATGCCGGCGCCGGCGGTGTTGCCATGTACCACCAGCCTGTCGGTGGTCGAGCCATCGCCGTCCAGCGCGGCATTGATGAGGATTTTGCCGCCATTGCCGACATAGTCGCCGCTCACCGTGAGCACTGTTCCGGGTGCCGCAGCGCCAAGCCGCACCGCGCCGCTGTTGTTGAGCGAGGCCACCGTCTGGTCGAAGCTGGCAAGGTCAAGCGTGCCACTGGAGTCGACGGTGAAGGCGGACAAGGGGCTCAGCACGTCCGCAGCGCCCGCCGCAAGCGTGCCCTGCTGGACGGAGGTGGATCCCGAGAAGGTCGAGCCAGCGGACGTCAGGACAAGCGTTCCATCTCCCGCTTTGTTGAAGGCACCCGACCCCGTCAATGCCCCGTTCAGGGTCAAGGTAGTACCGGCGTCGGTCGAGATAGTGCCTTGGCCGAGAACGTCGATGGCGCGGTCGCTGGCGAAGCTGGCGGTGGAGTTGAGCGTGCCGCCATTGAAGGAGAGCCCGCCCGCCGCATCGCCGAGGTTGGCATCGGCCGAGATCCGCAGCGTGCCGCCATTGATCGCCGTGCCGCCGGTGTAGCTATTGGTGCCGGTCAGCACCAGCGTTCCGGCATCCGTCTTCACCAGCTGGGCACTGCCGGTGAACGCCGAGGCGATCGTTGCCGTATAGCCCGCACCCGCGTTGGTGCCGTCGCCGACCCGGATCGTCGACTGCGGCCCGAGAAGGCCGATATCGCCGCCCTGGATGACATAACCGTCGGTCGAGAACTGCATGCCGGCGGCCGTTACCTGGCCGAGCCCGTTGTCCACCGTCACCGTGCCGGCCTGGCCGGCGAAGATGGCGAAGGCGCTGTCCGAATAGGCTGCGTTGATCGACCCGGTGTCTTCGGTCCAGTTGTCGTTGCCCGAAGAGCTCTGCCAGGTGCCGTTGCCGCCATTGATCGTGCCGTCGAACTTCGGACCGGCATCGCCGTCCCAATAGTTCAGGTTCAGTCCGTTTGCGTTGACCAGGTTCACCTGATGATCGACGGACGTCTGCACGAAGTAGTTCGAGGACGGGATGGAGCCGACGGACAGCCCGTTATTGGTCAAGGTCCCGCTGTAATCGAACACGCGGTAGATACCGGGGCCGAAGGTTCCACCCGGCGAGACAGTGACATTGAGCGTGCCGTCGAGCACGAGATTGCCGCCGACGGTGGTCAGATCGTTGAGAGCCCCGCCGGCGACATTCGCCTGGCCGAAGCTGTAGTTGAGGATCGAGCCGCCGGAGAGCGTCAGATCGCCGGCGATCGCCAGCGTTCCCGGCGTGCCATCGGCCGACCCTGGCGAGAGCGTCGCGCCGTTGGCGACCATCACATTGCCGCCGATGGTGCCCTTGCCGCCCAGCGTGGCGCCGAACTCAACCGAAGTAATCCCTGTGGCCAGGCTGTTGTCGCCGTCGATATAGAGCCCGCCTGCCGTCACCGTGGTCGGCCCGGCATAGGCGCTGGCGCCGGTCAGCGTCAGCGCCGCCCCGCCCCGCTTGGTGAAGCCGCCCGTGCCGCCGACCACGCCGGAAAGCGTGAGATCGGCATCGGTCTGGAACGTGCCGCCGCCGGCATTGAGCGTGACGTTACGCGCCGAGCCGAACGCGGCGGTGTTTCGCAGGGTCGCGCCATTGTCGAATGACAATACGCCCGCCGCATCGCCGAGATTGGCGTCAGCCGAAACCTGCAACGTGCCGCTATGGATGGCGGTGCCGCCGCTGTAGCTGTTGGTGCCGCCAAGCACCAGCGTGCCGAGATCGGTTTTCACCAGTTGGCTCACACCGGTGAGGTTCGAATTGATAGTTGCCGTGTAGTCTGCACCCGGCAGGGTGCCGTCGCCGACGCGCATCGTCGCCTGCGATCCAACCAGCTCGATGTCCTGTCCCTGGACGAGATAGCCGTCCGTGGCGAACTGCATGCCAGCGGCCTGCACCTGGCCGTTGGTGTTGTCGACCGTCACGGTGCCGGCGCTACCTGCGAAGATGGCGAAGCTGCCGTTCGAGAAGGCGGCGTTTATGTCGCCGTCGGAGCCGGTCCAGTTGTCGTCGCCGGCCGCCCGCCAGGTGCCGTTGCCGCCGTCAACGCCATCATTGGCCTTCGGCCCGGCATCGCCGTCCCAGAAGTTGAGGGTCATCGCGCTGATGTCGACCAGGTTCACCTGGCCTGCGACCGAGGTCTGCACCAGGTGATCGCTCGACGTGGTATCAAGCCCGTTGTCAGTCAGAGCGCCGTCATAGCTGATGACGCGATAGATACCCGGTCCGAAATTGCCGCCGGGCGCTTCCGTCACGTTGATCGTGCCGTCGAGCGCCAGATTGCCGTGGACGACCGTGAGGTCGTTGTAGGCGCCGCCGACCACGCCGGCCTGGCCGAACGAGTAATCAAGGTTCGAGCTGTCGGCCAGTTCGAGGTTGCCGTTGATGGTGAGGGTGCCGGGCGTGGAGCCCAGGCCGCCGGGGGCCAGCCTGCCCGCGACATCGACGAACACATCGCCGCCGATGGTGCCGTTGCCGCCCAGCGTGCCGTTGTTGACGTTGGCCAGCCCGGTCGCTGCGCTCTGGTCGCCATCGATGTAGAGCCCGCCGCCGCCGACAATCAGCGTGGTGCCGCCGTACGTGTTGTCGGCCGTAAGCACGGTGTTGCCGGTTCCGTCCTGGGTGACGCCGCCGCTGCCCGAGATCGTGCCGCCGAAGGTATAGAGGTCGGAGCGGTTGAAGCTGAGGGTACCGTTATCGACCACGTCGCCCAAGATGGAGCCCGTGGTGCCGCCGGTGCCCAGCATGAGGATGCCGCTTGAGATTGTCGTGCCGCCGGCATAGCTGTTGTCGGCGCCGAGGATCAGCGCCCCGGTTCCCGTTTTGGTGAGCGCCCCCGCGCCGTCGATAGCGCCTTCCCACTGCACTGTGCTGTCGATCTGGAACGTTCCGCCGCCCGCCTGAAGCGTCGCAGTGCGGCCTGTGACGATGCTGGCCGGGCCCTGCTGGTAGAACGTGCCGCCGTCGAAGGTGACCTTGCCGGCCGCATCGCCGAGATTGGCATCGGCGGTGATCTGGACCGTGCCGCCATTGATGACGGTGCCGCTCTGGTAGCTGTTGGCGCCGCTGAGAACCAGCGTGCCGCCACCCTCCTTGGTCAAGGTCCCGGCGCCGCTCACGGTGTTGGTCAGCGTCAGCTTGGTCGCGCTGTCGGTGTCGAAGGTGCCGCCGCCGACATTGAGGGTCACGGCGCGGGCAGAAGTAATATCCGCCGTCGTATGCAGCGTGCCGGCGTTCAGCGAAAGGCCGCCGGACGCGTCGCCGAGATTGGTGTCCGACGCGACCTGGACCGTGCCGCCATTGATCGCGGTGCCGCCGCTGTAGCTGTTGGTGCCGGACAGCACCAGCGTGCCGAGCTCCGTCTTCAGCAGCTGGCTGCTGCCGGTGAGGTTTGAGGTGATTGTCGCTACATAGGCCGCACCGGCTGCGGTGCCGTCGCCGACGCGGATGGTCGATTGCAGCCCGACCAAAGCGACGTCGCCGGCCTGGATGAGATAGCCGCCGGTGGCGAACTGCATGCCCGCCGCCTGCACTTGGCCATTCGTGTTGTCGACCGTGACCGTCCCGGCGGCACCCTGGAAGATGGCGAAGCTGGCGTTGGCGAAAGGTGCAGCGAAGGTGCCGGTAGCGTCGGTCCAGTTCTGGTCGCCCGCAGCGCGCCAAGTGCCGCTGCCGCCATCCACCGCATCATTGGAGTGGGGGCCGGCATTGCCGTCCCAAAAGCTGAGCGTCAGCCCCGCGGAATTGACGAGGTTGACCTGGTTGGCGACCGCGGTCTGCACGAAATAATCGGGTGACGTGACGTTCAGTCCGTTATTCGTCAGCGAACCGCCGTAGTTAAGGATGCGATAGACGCCCGGTCCGAAGGTGCCGCCCGACGTCTGCGTGATGTTGAGCGTGCCGTCGAGCGTCAGGTTGCCGCCGACATTGATGAGATCGTTGAGCGGTCCGCCCGGCACGTTCGCCTGGCCGAAATTGACGTTGACGGCCGACGTGTTGTTGAGCGTCAGGTTGCCGCCGATGGTGAGCGTGCCGGGCGCATTGCCCGCGCCGCCGGGAGCGAGCGTGCCGCCGTCGGCCACGGTGACGCTGCCGCCGATCGTGCCGGTGCCGCCGAGCGTCGCCCCGCTCGCGACAGTAGTCTGGCCGATAGCACCCGACTGGTTGCCGTTGATCAGCAATGTCCCGGCATTGACGTTCGTCGCGCCGATATAGGTGTTGGTTCCGGTTAGCGTGGTGGTGCCGGTGCCGAGCTTGTTGACCACGCCACTGCCGGAGAGGGCGCTGTCGAATGTATAATTGTTATTCAGATTGAAGGCGAGCGTGCCGTTGTTGGTCACATTCGGCGTCGCCAGCGCGCCGGCCACCCCGCCATTGCCGATCTGCAGCGTGCCGGCCGAAATCGTCGTACCGGCGCTGTAGCTGTGATCGCCCGTCAGCGTGAGGGTGGCGGCGCCTTGCTTGTTCAAGCTTTCGAAACCGGTAATCTGAGCGCCATTGAGCGTACGGCTCAGGGTGGTGGTCACCTGCAGCGTGTCGGAGCCGCCGCCGCCGTCCACCCCGACTCCGGCGATTGTCGCAAGACCGCTCAACAGGAAAGTGTCGTTGCCGCTGCCGAGATTCAATGCGGCTGCGCCGGTATTGAGCGAACCGGCGGCGAGATTGACAATGTTGCCGCCTCCGCCCAGCGTGCCGTTGCCGAGCAACGTGCCGCCAGTGAAGTTGATCGTGGCGCCGCCGGTCCCGCCCGCGAACAACGTCTGCGTGCCACCGGCTGCCTGGACCGTGCCGCCGCCGACGTTGAGCTTCGAGCCGGAGTTCATCGTCATCGTCGGCGTGGTTATGGAGGCGCCCCCTCCGTTGCTCTGCAGCGTGCCAGCGTTGATCGTAATCCCCCCGCTGCTCGTCAGGCTGCCGTTCACCTGCAATGTGCCGGCGTCGATCCGTGTGCTGCCGCCGATCGCGTTTGTTGCCGAAGTGAGGATTGTCGTGCCGGTGCCGATTTGGGCGATGTTGCCGGCACCGCTCAGCGTGCCCGTGAAGCTGAAGCTGTCGGAGCGGTTGAAGGACAGCGTGGAGGTCGCGTTGGCGACGATGACGTTGCCTGCGCCGGCATTGCCGCTGGTGCCACCATTGCCGATGATCAGATTACCGTCATTGACGACCGTGTTGCCGGTGAAGGTGTTGTTGCCGGTGAGGACCCAGGTGCCGCTGTCGTTCTTGGCGAGTGTGGTCGTGCCGCCGGGGCCATCGATGATGGTGCCGCCCATCGTGTTGAGCCCGGTATTGGTGCCGCCCAGCGCCAGCGTGCGGTTGCCGCTGCCGGTATAGGCGGCCGAACCGGTGTTCTTGAAGACGATCGCGCCGGTGCCCGAGGACTCGATGAAGCTGATGCCGGTCTGCAATGTGAACAGGCGATCCGTCTCGTCGCCAGCGCCCGTATAGCGTAGCGTCGAGCCGCTGCCGATCACGAGGTTGGATGCCAGGTTCGACGACTGCCCGATCGAGCTCGCCTGGCCGCCGTTGGCCAGCTTGCTCACCGCAAGCACGCCGCCGCTGATCGTGGTGACGCCGGTATAGGTGCTGGTCGTGTTGTTCAAGACCCACGTGCCGGCACCGGACTTCGTCAGCGACGTGACGCCCCCGGATGGATCGTCGATGCGGGCAGAAAGCGAGTTGTTGGCCGTGTTGCTGCCGGCGAGCGTGAGCGTGCGGTTGCCCGTTCCCGACAATGTGACCGGCGTCGTGCTGGTGAAATTGATCGCGCCTGTGCCGGAGGCATCGAGAGTGCCGCCGCTGGCCCCAAGCGTGAACTGGCGGTCCGTGCTGCCGGCGGCGCCGATATATTGCAGCGTGCCGCCATTGAGCACCAGGTTGGTTGCCGCAGCGCTGGAATCGCCTATCGAGCTTGCGATGCCGCCATTGTTCAGGCAGGTGACCGCAAGAACGCCCCCATTGATCGTTGTGCCGCCGTCGTAGCTGCTGCTACAGCCGGAGAGCGTCTGCGTGCGCGTGCCGTTCTTCACGAGCCCGCCGGCGCCGCTCATCGCGCCGCTGAAAGTGAGGTTGAACCCGTCACTTAGGGTCAGCGTGCCCGATCCGAGAGTCACGCTGCCGCCGCCGTTGAGCCCGAGCACCGTGTTGTTGTTGCCGGCGAGATCGAGCGTCGCGCCACTGTTCACCGTCATGGCGCCCGTGCCGAAGGCGCTGGTCGAACCGGCTCTCAAGATGCCGCCGGTAATCGTCGTTCCGCCGCTGTAGTCGTTAGTGCCGGACAACATCAGCGTACCGGGACCGTCCTTACGGAGCGTACCGAGACCTGTGGCCTGACCGCTGAAGGTAAGCGTCGTGGCGGCGTTGGCCACACCAATGGCGCCCGTTCCTCCCTGGAGCGTGAAGCCACGATTGGTCGATACCGTCCCGCCGGTATAGTTCAGGGCGCCATTGCTAAAGACGAGATTGGTCGAGGCACTGCCGGACATGCCAATGTCGCTCAGCTCGCCGCCATTCGCCAGGCAGCCGACGTTCAGAACGCTGTTGCCGCTCAGCGTGGTGGCCCCGGCATAGGTGTTGCCGCAGCCGCTGAAGGTCTGTGTTCCGCCAGTTATGCTGACCCCGCCCGTGCCGCCGATCGTGCCGGTGAAATTGCCGTTGCTGTTGATCTTGAGGGTCCCCGAGCCCAGGGTGACATTGCCCGCGCCATTGAGCCCACCGACGAAGACGCTGTTGCCGGCGAGGTCCACTGTCGCACCGCTGGCCACAGTCATGGCGCCAGCGCCCGTTCCGGCGGCGTCGCCGCCGAAGGCCTGGGCCGATCCGGCGCGCAAGATGCCGGCGCTCACCGTGGTGCCGCCGGTATAGGTGTTCGTGCCCGACAGCACCAAGGTGCCGGAGCCCGTTTTGGTGAGGCTGCCCGCGCCAGTGGCCACCCCGCTCACAGTCAGGGTCGTGGTCGCCTGCGCGACATCGATGCCGCCGCCGCCCGTACCAAGTGTGAAGCCGCGGTCGCTGCTGGCGATGGTGCCGATATAACCCAGCTTCCCGCCGTTCTGCAGGACCAGGTTGGACGAGGCGTTGCTGGACGCGCCGATGGAGCTGTTGGTGCCGCCATTGGCGAGGGTGGTCACCGCAAGCGTGCCACTGTTGACGGTCGTGGTGCCGGTATAGCTGTTGTTGCTCCCGGCAAGCGTTAGCGTGCCGGGACCGTCTTTGATGAAATCCGCACCATCGGGGCTCACCACCTGCCCGGAGAAGGTCAGGTTGGCGGCGGCATTCGTGACCTTGATCGTGCTCGATGTGATGGCGCCGGCGCGTGCGATGGTGAAGCCGCGATCGGTGGAGGCGCCCGTCCCGGTATATTCCAGTGTGGCGCCCTGGATCATCAGGTTCGATGAAGCGGACGTCGAAGCACCGATGGCGCTGGCGAGACCGCCATTGGCGACCGAGTTGATCGAGAGGGTACCCTGGCTCACGGTGGTGGCGCCGGTATAGGTATTGCTACCGGACAGCACCACCTTGCCCGTCCCGGCCTTGCTGAAGCCTACCGCGCCCGTGTTGTCTACGATCGTCGACGCAATGGTAAAGGTGCCGGTACCGTTCTGCTGGACGCCCAGCACGCCGCCGCCGAGCGTGCCCGTCATCGAGCCGCCGGTGATGGTCTGGTTAGCCGCGCCCACCGAGGGCGCGACAATGATGGTGCCGTCAATGCCGAGGGTCTGGCCGCTTGCCACGATTACCGTGGAGTTCGCGGCGGCCGTATATTGGAGCCCGCCGATCTGAACGCTGGCGCCGACCGTGTTGAAGAAGGGCGTGTTCGCCGCTCCGCCGGCATCGCTCAGGATCTGGTTGGCCTGCCACAGGCTGGCGTTGTCCTGGTTGACGTAGTCGGCCGCGGTGAAAGCAACGATGTTGCCCCCCACCACCTTGGCATAGTCCGAGCCGTTGACGGTCGCCCAGCCGCCGAGCGCGCCGTCGGCATTGCTGGTCGCAATCGCTCCAGCCGTGGGCAGAACAAAATTGGCGAGGCCTCCGGTGCGGGTGATGGCGCCGAGACTTACGGTGGTGCTGCCCCCAGCCCCGGAGGTGGCGCTCACCGTGTTGTTGCCCGTGGTGATCGTGAGCCCGCCGAAGCTCTGCAGATTGGTCTCGCCTGCCGCACCCTTGACGGTCAATGTCCCGCCATTCATGACGAGCGGCGACGAGGCAGAGATAATGCCGCTGGTCGGCCCTCCGGCCGGCGAGAAGTCGAGCGCCAGCGTGCCGCCGCCGATCGTCGTTGCGCCTGTATAGGTGCTGGCACCCGTCAACGTCAGCGTGCCCGCGCCGAGTTTGGTCAGGCTGCCGGTGCCGGTAATGCTGCCGCCATAGGTGTTGGTGACGCCGGTGCCCAGATTGAGCGTAAGGTTGCCGCTCCCCATCGCGACCGCGCCGCCCGTGCCCACAAGCGAGGTCGTGGACATGTTGAACCCGTTTAGGTCCAGCGTGCCGCCATTGGTCGTTATGCCGGTTATCGTACCGAAGGCTGAGGCGCTGCCCGCACGCAGCGTTCCTCCGTTGACGGTGATGGCGCCCGTGCGGGTATTGGCGCCGGTGAGCACCCAGGTCGCATTGCCAATGCTGGCGAGACCGCCTGAGCCGGAGATCACCCCGGAGACCGTATTGTCGGATCCGGTGTAGCTGCCCCCAAGCGTGAAGGTGGAGCCGGCGGCGAGCGTCGTCGCGCCATTGAGAGTCAGCGCTCCCGTACCATCACTCTGCAGTGTCGCAGCGCCCGACACCGACCACGTCCGGTCAAGACCAACTGCACCGCCGGTATAACTGAGAACACTGCCGTTGCCCAAGCTTATCGAGGCACCCGCCCCGAGCGAGCTGTTTACGCCCGCATTCGCCATTGTACCGGCCTTGACTGTGACGGCACCGATTCCGGCCGTGCCCCCGAAAGTATTGGCGTCACCCAGTGTGATGGTCCTGGCATTGCTGGTGCCAGTGAAGTTAACGAATCGACCACTGCTGCTGCTGATCACCCCGAGGAGCTGGAGATCGGCAGAATCGGCGGAGAAGCTAACCGAGTTGCTGCCGCTGTTGCTGCCGGCGCTGGTGAGCGCAATGCCGCCGTTAATGGTCAGCATTCCGCTGCCCGAATTGCGGAAGGTAAGGGTTGCGCCACTGATCGGACCAGGCCGCAGCTCGAAGCCGCGGTCGGTGCTGGCCGCTCCGCCAGTATAGCTGGCGCTGTCCCCGTACTGGTCACCGCCCGAGCCGGTCATGATGAGCACGGTTCCATTCGCGGCGGTCGTGGGTGCGCCCAATGCGCTTGCTTGGCCTAGATTGCCAATCGAAGAAAAGGAGACACTGCTGCTGCTCCTCAGCGTCGTGGGGCCGGTATAGTCATTGGCGGCATTCGTCAGCGTTGCTGCGACGATCCCGCCGCTGCCGGTATAACGAGCCGCCGCCGCACCCGCCCCTGTCACGGTCACTTGACCGCCCGCTCCCAGCGTGACGACGCGGCTTGCGTTGAGACTGCCATTGAAGGTCAGGGAGGTGCCCGCTGCCGCGAATATACCATTGGCGGCCGCGCCGAGCGCTGCATCGGCATTGATGGCAAATCCGCCAGCGCTGACTGTGATGCCGCCCGTGAAGGTGTTCACGCCAGTCAGGCTCAAAGTGCCGCCACCCGCCTTGGTCAGGCCCCCCGACCCGGCGATGATGGAGCTTATGGTGGCGTTGCCCGTTGCCGTGATTGTCGGCGTCCCGCCGCCGAGGGTCAGCGTGCCGCCTGCAATGGTATAGCCGCTGACGTTGAAGGTGAGGCTGCCAGCCGTTATCGGCGCGCCGAGCGTGACCGTCCCCGCCGTGCCGGCAAAGATGGCGTTGTCCGGAGTGCCATTGTTCCAGATGACGAACGGGCCGGCCGTGGCATTGCCTGTGGTGTTCCAGAGCGGCGGCGCCGCCGTGTTCCAGGTTCCGGTGCCGCCGAGCTGGAGTCCCGAACCATCAGCATCCCAGTAGAGATCCGCGGCGCCCGCTGGGTTGGCCGCAAGGCCCATGAGGAGCGCGAGCAGGACGGCAGCGGTGCGCTGACGAGGAGCAGAAGCGATCGTGTAGGCAAGATTCGGCGCATAGCTCGCCGCCTCGCCTTTCCATTTGGTCATGCGGCCGCCGCGCAGCAACCGCGAGAAAATGGCGTCTTTCGCCTTGGGCTGCCCCGCGCGGCCCGACCGCGCCTGGGAGAATGCGCGTCCGGGATGCGGGGTGTCAGCTTTCAACCTTCGGTCCCCGGCGCTATCGCCGGATTCCACATAGTCGGGAATCGTCTCGCCGCAGGCCAACCCAGCCATATATCCCCCCTTGCATTAGCAAACCATAATATTCCCTGACGGAATCAGGGTGCAACGCAAGAGGAATGCATGAACTGTACGTTGCGTATTTCAGAAAAGCCCGGTGTTTTGTAAAAACTTCCGGACGATCGGTGCGTGAAGCGCAACTTAGACAAAAGTGTTACTCGAATAGCACAAGTTGTTATTCCGTAAGGCTAATATAGCTTTAATGAACGACCCTCGGTTCGACGATTTCAGATCGAGGAGCGGAAGCGCGTCGGGGTTGTCCCCCGATATTTCTTCATCGCAGCCGTCAAATGGCTCTGACTGGAGAACCCGCTGAGATAGGCGACGTCCGTTATGGTCGCGTCTCCCTCAGAAAGCAGCCGCGTTGCGTGATCCAGCCGCAGATCCAAAAGATAGCGATGCGGCGACTTCCCAAAGGTTCGGCTGAAGGCCTGGATGAAATGATTTGGCGAAAGATTGGCAAGCGTCGCCAACTCGTCGACGGTGATTTTCCGGGCAAGGTTTGCCCTCAGGAAGTCCTCCACAGTGCGCGCCGCTTTTCGTGTCAGCCCGCCTTTGAGCTGCTCGGGTTCCCTGTCCCGCGATGTGTAGGCATGAAGGATATGAAGTCCGAGAATGGCGATGAGGTGCTCGACATAAAATTCGGCGGCGCCCTGATCCTTGGTAAGTTCGGCCTTGAGCAATTGTCCGACACGCAGGGCGGTGTGATCGAGCGTGCCGAGGGGCGGAGGCTTCAACTCGACCTGTTCAGTGCCGAACTGTTGTCTCGCAAGTTCCTTCAGGCTGTTTTCAGGGTAGACGATAATCGAACTTTCGCGCGTCTCCGACAAATGCAGGCGAGCTTCGAGATGCGCCGGCTTCAAGATGACGCTCCCTGCCGGAGCGTCATAACGCTCGGACTTGCCATTGCCCAGTCTCGCGCATGTGCCCGGCGCGGGTTCGAGGCCGATGTATACGACATGGTGGCGGGCTGGAAACGTGTACGATCCGGGTGGCATCAGTGAATACGCGGTTGTTCCCCGCCTGGTCGCTATCGCCAAGCCGTCGGCCCTCGAAAGTACGGATTCCAGATCGGCATCGGCGGAAGGAGGACCAGCATCTAGACCGCATTCCGAAGAAGTCATGCCATTTTAGCCTGTAACACAAGTCATCCTTTAGCTTCACCTAAAATGTATTCGCCTAATCCCACGTCAAAACCCAACGTTAGTTGCGAGTGCCCGGTTCCCATCCAATTCACATTTGTGAAATCCCAGCAAGCCGCGTGACATTGAGCCAGCCGCGGGTCGAGTGGCGGATTTTCGATTTTGGAACGAGCAATATTCGGAAGAGCAGGCGGCCTCGATCCTCTATCGCCCGTGCGCAAAATGCCGGGCAGATTATCGGCGCATCGAAAGTCGCCCGGGATATCACGGCAACGAAGGAGCACGAGCATCGCATTCGAATGTTGATGCGCGAAGTCAACCACCGGGTCAAAAAACCAATATTGCGTCATTCATCGATGATCAGGGAAACCAACAAGCGGCGCACAATCCCACAGCTTTCGAGCGGCAGGTTCGTGAGCGGATCATGGCTCTGTCACGCTCGCATGATCTCCTTGCTAGCGGCGACCGGAAGGGAGTGACGGTTTTCGAACTTCTGCTGTCGCAGGCCGAGCCGTTTGGGAGTGAGGGACGAATCTCCATGTCCGGACAGTCGGGCGCTGATCGCCGGCGCCTGAGGTTGATCATCGATTTCAAAGACGTTCGTCGACCCAACCTTTGATGTCGGCCATGACCACCTCTTTATCCTTGTCATTGAGGAGGTCATGGAAATGGCCGTCATACAGCTTCAGCGTCCTGTCGACGGCGCCGGCGGTGTCATAGAAGAGTTGGCTGCCGCTCGGTTTCGTCGCCTTGTCGGCCGTGCCGTGGAGGATGAGCAAGGGCAGCTTAATCAGTGGGAACTGCTCCTTGAGCTTCTCATCGGCGCGAACCATCTCGGCAATTGTTTTGGTCGGCTGGGTTTCATGGGCGATGAGTGGATCGGCATTCATAGCCTCGACGACGGCCGGATCGCGAGAAAAATCCTCGGTCTTGAGGTGCAAGACATGCGCGTGTGGCGCGATGTGGCTAAGCCCCTTGAGCACCGCAAGGGCGAAGTCGGGCGCCGGCACCTGGAACGCGAAGCTCTCGCAGATCAGCCCCGCCAGCCCAGCTTGGTTTTTTAGCGCGTAGAGGCAGGCGACCACACCGCCTGCACTGTGTCCGAGCAGAAACACCGGCAGACCGGGCTCCCGCGACTTGGCGATCTCCACGACACCCGCGACGTCGCTCACATAGTCGTCGAAACTGTCGACATAGAAGCGCTCGCCATCCGACCTGCCGCGTCCGCGCAGGTCAACGGCATAGACGGCCGGCCCGTCGCCTATGAACTGCTCGGCCACGAATTGAACCCGGGGACGATAACGACGACGCCGTTCGGATTGGAGAATGGGCGCCACGACCGAAAGGCTATCTTCAAACCGCCGCGGCTCTCGAAGCGATCATCGACGGGGTTGAGGACTTCCTGGTTCATTTTCTTCTCCCGTCGAGCGCGAAGCTGAGGCTTTCGAAGATATCGGCTCAATGTCCTTCGACCGCGAAGACGATTTCCGCGAAGGCCGGAACCGTCTTTTCGCGGAGCCAGTCGCGCTGCAGTTCGCAGGCGAACTGAACCCAGCTGACTGGCACCGCCCCTGCTTGCAGAATGCGTTCGAGCCCGGCCCGGTGTGCCTCCATGGAGGTGCCCCCGACGGCATCGACCACTGCATAAACCTCGAAACCGTCGCGCAATGCATCGAGCGCGGGAAAGGCCAGGCAGACCTCGGTCCAGAGAGCGGCCATAACGAGCTTCTTTCGGCCGGTTGCCCTGACAGCGTCGGCAAAGTCCTTGTCTTCCCATGCATTGATCGCGGTGCGGTCGATCGCTTCAACGGCCGGGAAGATGTCGCGCAGTTGGTGAATGAGGGGCTGGTTGCGACCGGTATTGACGTTCACTGTCGTCAACACGACAGGTACATCATAGAGTTTCGCCGTCTTCGCCAGCGCTACAATGCTGCTGACAAGGGTACGCCGGTCCATTGACGCTACGGAGGTTACCTGGACCGGTTGATAGTCGATGATCACGACGGCGCAGTTGCTGGGTGTTAAGAGGTGGTCCTCGACTTGATTGCGCGTGGGTCGGCTTGCCATGGGTCTGTGCCTTCAGGTGCTGTACTTGGCCATGTTGCCGGGCAGCTATCTGGCGAGAAAATCCGTGACCAGCTTTATCGTGGCGTCGGGATTCTCCTCCATGATCCAATGTCCGGAGCCCGGTATGATCCCGGCGGTCACATCGGTTGCGACAAAGCGCAGAACATCCGCCTGACCCGCGCCGAAGGATTTTTCGGCACCCAGCGCCAGCACCGGCATGGCAACCTTGCCGCCCTTTTCGACGAATTCCTTGTTGTCGGCCGCATCCTGGTTGAACGCGGCGAACTGCTCGAAGGCATCGTGCATGGCACGCGGTCGGGCGTAGAGCTTCGAATAATGCTTACGGGTCGCTTCATCGATGGCCTTGGGGTTCGCCGACAGCTCATTCCAGAAGCGATCGAGATAGATGCGCTCTCTGCCCGCAACCAATCGCTCCATGTCGGGGCCGCGGAAGTTGAAGTGCCACAAGAGCGGCAAGCGGATGATGTTTTCCCAATCGCCGATGCCTGGCAGCGGCGCATCGATGACGGCCCAACGTGTGACGCGGTCGCGATACTGGGCGACGAAGGCATAGCCGACCATGTTGCCGATATCGTGGGTGACGAGATCCACCTTGTCGATCTTCAGATGATCCAGGATGCCGGCAATGTCGAGCGCCTGGTTTTTCTTGGTGTAGCCGGTATCTGGATGGGCCGAGAGCCCCATGCCGCGCAGGTCCGGCACGATTACGGTATGGTCCTTCATCAGCCTGGCGGCGAGCGGCGCCCACATGTCGCCGCTGTCGCCAAAGCCGTGCAGCAAGAGCACCGCAGGCCCCTTGCCGCCAACTCGGACGTAAAGGCTGGTGCCGTTGGTGTCGATCGACTGCGCCTTAAATTCAGACGGAAAGGGGACAATCCGAGCCGACGCCGGCAACGTAAGAAGCATCACGCCTAACGCCGCTATCACTATCTTGAGCATGTTGTTCTCCCGAAGCTTTGAGCATGTGAACCGAGCTGTGTCGGCTCGGCTGACGACCTGGCCTCGGGAACAATAGGTTTCGTGCTCCTATTGGATTGCTCGAATCTGACCTGGATTGAAGGAAGCAGCCCTTTTCTCGCGCCGCCCTTGCGCGCGGATGATTTTTTCGTTCCGAGCGAAACCAAGGGTGATAGGCTGTTGTCCCACGGTCGAGGGCGCGTCATGGACAGAAGTGGGGGAATGGTTGACGATGCTGGCGCGAAGCTGAAACTGCTCGAGCAAGAACTTGCCCATGCGAGGAGCGAGCTCGATGCCAGCCGGAAGATTTCAGCTCAGCTCACCGAAAAGAAGGAGGCACTTCGTATCCATGCGGACCGGCGGCAGTGGGAGGCGGGCTTCCGGCTGGCGACTGATACGACACCCGGATTGATCTGGTTCGGCCGAGCGGACGGTTCGGTCGAATTTCTGAACAGCCAATGGTGTGCCTACACCGGGCTCAGCATGGAGGAGGGGTTGGGCTGGAACTGGGTAAGCGTCATCCATCCGGAGGATCTCCCCGGCCTAATCGAACATTGGGGCGAGATCATCAAGTCGGCACGTCCAGACGAGCATGAAGCGCGGATGCGCCGGTTCGACGGCGCGTATCGATGGTTTTTATTGCGCTGCGCGCCGCTACTCGACGAGTCGGGCGCCGTGATTCGATGGTACGGCACGAATACGGACATCGAAGAGCGTAAACGCGTAGAGCAGGCGCTCAGTGCTTCAGAAAATGTATCGCGTGGCCAGGCCGAGGCACTCAAGAGCACGCTCGATGCACTGGCGATGGAACCCGTCGCCGACAAGTTGGTGGAACACGTGCTGCGCATCATCACCGAGCAATTCGGAGCTCATAGCATCAGCGTCTGGCGACGGGATCCCGCGACTGGAATGATAGGCATCGAGATGGCCTTCGAAGAGGGCCGGGTGGTAACCAGCGCCGATCCGCGGTTCGCCGGAATGGACAAATGGCTGCCGATGGAAGAGCGCTGGCCTTGGCCGGAGGTCTTTCGTACGGGTAAGCCCAGCCTCATTGAAGACATCCGCACGGTCCCGGCATTTTCTCTGCGCGATCGTCTGCTGCCGATGGGCATTATCACTGTGTTGCTGGTGCCAATGTTCGTCGCTGGCCATCTTGAAGGGGCGATCGGTCTTCGCTTTGTCGAGAAACGGGTGTTTGGCACGGAGGAGATGGACCTTGCTCAGGCTTTGGCCAACCAAGTGATGCTGATGATCCAGTTCGCGCGCCTTTCCACTCAGAGCCGCGAAACGGCCGTGATCGCGGAACGCAATCGCATCGCTCGCGACATACACGACACTCTTGCCCAAGGGCTGACGGGCGTGATCGTGCAGTTGGAAGCCGCCGAGGACGCAAACCTGCGGGGGCTTTCTGCGGAAGCTGGAGAGCATCTGGACCGCGCCCGCCGCCTGGCTCGCGAAAGTCTTAACGAAGCCCGGCGTTCAGTACACGCGTTGCGTCCGCAGGCATTGGCCGACAGCAATCTCAGCGGAGCGCTGGCGGAGTTATTCACGAAGATGACGGCAGGAACGAGCCTGAAACTGGATTTCGCGGTGCTTGGCGCACCACGATCACTGCCTCCCGATTCGGAAGAGAATCTGTTTCGTATCGGCCAGGAGATCCTTACGAACGCCTTGCGTCATGCACGGGCGAAACTGGTTGTCGCCAAGCTGATCTTTTTACCGGGAGAAGTCTGCCTTGATCTGACCGATGACGGACGCGGCTTTGATCCTTCGAGCAAGAATGATGGATACGGTTTGCTTGGAATCAGGGAGCGGGTCGAAAGAATAGGCGGTCGGCTCGTTGTTCAAAGCTCAGCGGCGAAGGGCACGGCCGTGCGGATCACCTTGCCCTCGCACGAGGCTTGAACGTCATGAGCGTTGCGCCCGAAAAAATGCCAAAGGCCAAGATCAGGGTTCTAATTGCCGACGACCACGTAACGGTGCGCGAAGGCTTGGCCGCAATCATCGGCCGTCAGCCGGACATGCTGGTCGTCGCGGAAGCCGCAACCGGCCGTGATGCCGTCGATTTCTGGCGGCAGCAGCATCCTGACGTCGTGCTGCTCGACCTGCGTATGCCGGTTCTCGACGGTGTCGCGGCTATGGGCGAAATCCGGCAGCAGGATCCTTCCGCGCGCGTTGTCGTTTTGACGACCTTCGACACGGACCATGAGATTTCCCGCGCCATCAAAGCCGGTGCCCGTGGCTACCTGTTGAAGGACGCTCAGCGGGAAGATCTACTCGACTGCATTCGCAAGGTTCATGCAGGGGAAATCTGTATCCCGTCGCTGCTGGTCGCAAAGCTTGCAGCTGCCGTCAGCAGCGAAGAACTCAGCGGCCGCGAGATGCACGTGCTGACGCTGCTGGCGCAGGGCAAGGGAAACAAGGAGATCGGCCTAAATCTGCACATCAGCGAAACGACTGTGAAGTCGCATTTACGCAGCATCTTCAACAAGCTCAATGTTCTAAGCCGGACCGAAGCGATCTCCGTCGCCAGCCGGCGGGGTCTGGTTCAGTTTTAGCAGATCACAGGCTCAAGATCTTCTCGCGCTTCTGTCGGCGTCCCGGCTGCGCTTGCGGGCTTCGTTCGAAAGTATGAGTCGACGCCGGGCCATTGGAAGTATCGGAAATTCCACCGCTTCACCAATTTCGCGAGACCTCCGCGAAGTGCATCCTATCGGCATTGCAGGGACGTTGTGCTGCCGCGAGGGACAACCGGTGAACAGTCAAACGACCGATCGTTTAGGCGAAACGACGACGGGCTTCATGGCAGCCGCCGAGAAAAGGGTTGCGCACAGACAGATGCGATGCTTGACCGGCGTTAGTGTCGAAGTCGCCCACCTGCATGGTCCCGGTCGGCATCTGGAGGACCTAGGGTCAAACCGGCCGCGACTGACCGCGATCCTGGAGCAGATCGGCGGCCGCGCGGAAATGCTTCTGACGCCCTTCTGCCCGACCCAGTCCATGCCTCCCTCCGCGGGAGGGGCTGTCAGACATCTCACCTTCGTGCCAGCCGGGGTACCTCTCTGGCAGTTTACCCGACAGTGCCACTACATCCGCCGGCTGGTCGTCGATTTCGATCTTCCTGAACTGGCGGTACACTTCGGTGAAGCCTTCGAGTTTACATCCCGCCTTACGCCGCGTGTAATGTTCCACGACAACCGCCTCCTGGCTCTGGTTGAATTGCTGGCCGATGCCTGCATTCACACCCACCCAGATGATCGCCTCTATGGAGATAGCCTCGCCCTGGCGATATCGTACAATCTGTTCGGCTTGAGAGGGCAGGAGGAAAAACGGGGTGGACTTACCCCCGCACGGCTCCGCCGAGTGACCGTGCTCATGGAGCAGAGTCTACCCAGAGCCATCCCTTTAAAGGACTTGGCCGATATGATCGGACTTTCCGAGGGCTATTTTGCTCGTGCTTTCAAGGCTTCTACAGGAATGTCGCCGCATCGCTGGTATCTTGCCGCGAAGATACGAGAAGCACAAAAAGCGCTGCTTCAAACAAGCGACGCGCTGGTTCAAGTGGCACTTGCCAACGGATTTGCCGATCAGAGCCATTTTACGCGTGCCTTCAGAACGATCACTGGCTACTCACCCGGGGCTTGGCGCAGGAGCCATCCGACACAGGAATCCGATTTTGCCGCTGCCTAAGGCGCGATACATCGCGCCTGGGCGTCCTAACTTGCTCGATCGCGTATCGATCAAACAATAAGGCCGCCCCCGGTTAGACCGGGACGGTTATTGATTTATGATGAAAGTGTTTGCGGGGACGGCCAGCCACTGAAACCGACATTCGCTGGTCGTCAGGTTTTGATCGTGGCTGTGAAGTCTGAAATGGCGCAGATATTCGGAAGAAGTCACCGCTTCCTTGTTTGTCATTTCGGCAGACCAAAACGAGTGCTTACCGCGTTATCGCCGCATTCCGAGCTTCACCAATCGTCGTCCGCTAGCCTCAGGGGACTGCCCTCCCAATGAATGTTCGAGATGACCGAATTGAAGCCCGAAGAACGAACCCGCTGCGCGGGATGGGCGCGTGGGGTGAGGTAGAGATCACGAGCCGGACGTCGCGCTCGCATTGAGGGTGGTTCGGCAGCGGCAGAGCATCACGGGGCTTCTTCAACAAGGAGCCTGACCATGCCCTATCCTGTACTTGATGCACCTATCAGTCCACTTCGTCAGCGGCTGATTGACGACATGAACATGCGGCGTTTCTCACGGGAGACGCAGCGCAACTATCTGGGCGACATCGGACGCCTGGCGACGTTCCTCGGGCGTTCACCAGACACAGCGACCACCGACGACCTGCGCCGGTTCCAGATCGAGCAGCAGGACGACGGTGTTCCCGTGCCGAGGATGAACAGCATCGTGTCGGCGCTGCGCTTCTTCTTCACACATACGGTCGATCGTCCCGATCTGGCGACGGGCCTGCGCAAGAGCTACGAGCAGATGGAAGTGTTGAAAGGCATCGACTTCGAGATGGCCGCCGGCCAGAGATCGCGCTGATCGGCCCCTCGGGCTCTGGCAAGGCCACCTGCCTGCGCTGCCTGAGGAGCCGAGCGCCGGGAAATCCATCTCGATGGCGAACGGATCGGCGTCAACCGCGGCCGGCCGATGAACGATCGCCGTTCGCCCCGCAACGCGCCGAAATGGGAATGGTCTTCCAGCTGTCCAATCTCTGGCCGCATCTTTCGGTGACGGAGAACGTCGCGATCCGTGCGCAAGGTGCGCGGGCTTCCCGCCAGGGAAGCGAAGGAGCTGGCGCTGGAGATGCTCGCCAAGGTCCACATGACCCACCGCGTCCACGACGAACCAACCTCGGCGCTCGATCCGGAACTGGGTGCATGAGGTGCTGAAGCGGCCGGCAGGACGAACTTGCCGTCGACCTGCTTGAACTGGGCTCATTTCTCCTCCAGCCTCTTTCGAAACATCACCGAATGCGGCAATGATCGGTCCGAGGGACACGGAAAGAAAGAGTATCTCTGCCACGGGCGATACGCGGAAAGCTGTACTGTGACTCGCAGGTGTCACAGCTTTCCTACTCCGTTGTGCTGGCTTTTTTTCTGCGCCGATTGGTGTGCGACTGCGCGACGGCCACTTTCAACTCGGGTGTGATCTCCAACGGCGCGTTCCCATGGGGGTTCTGCAGCCCCTCGACGTGGACGGTCGGGAATGGGAGTTCGATGCCCTGCTCCTTGAAGACCTGGCGGAGACGTACATAGAATTTGCGTTTCATGTTGAAGGCGCCTCCCGGTCTGGTTGTGGCCTTGACCCTCAATACGATGCCGTACTCGCCGAACTCCTGTACACCCTGCATTTTGATCGGTTCGAGCACCCAGTGTTTGAACTCGGGATCTTCCGCCAGTTCGAGCCCGATCCGCTTGATTAGCTTGCGGGCGAAGTCGATATCGGTGTCATAGCCGACGGTGATATTGAATTTGTCGATAACCCAGTCACGGCTCTGGTTCTGAACTGCCCCGAGTTCACCGAAAGGTATCGTGAACAGCGGACCACGATGGTGGCGCAACTTCACCGAGCGCAGCGAAAAGCTTTCCACAGTACCCTTGTAATTGCCCGAGGAAATATATTCGCCGACACGAAACGCATCATCGAGCAGAAAAAACACGCCCGAAATGATGTCCTTGACGATGGTTTGTGCCCCAAAGCCCACCGCGACGCCGACGACGCCAGCGCCAGCGATCAGCGGGCCAATCTGGATACCCAGCGAGGCGAGCATCATAAGCACCGCCATCACTATGATCGATGCGAGCAGAATGTTCTGGAGGATAGGCAAGAGCGTGTGCAGCCGCGCCTGCTGCGGATCGAGGATCGGGACGTCCTCGTCGCCCATCACAGGGTGCGGTGTTTCGATGCCCAGCTTTCGTTCGATCAAAGCTTTGATGATCGACCAGCCGAAATCGGCTGCGAGGGCAATGACCACGACATTGATCAGGCCACGCAATACGACCGTGGTCGTCGTATCGCTGTCCCGCATCGACTGCATGTCCAGGCCCCAGACACGCGCGAGAAAATAAGCCGCCGCCAGGATCAAGATCATCCGGACTCCGCGGTCGATGACAGCGATCGTCACCGCCGGGATCGTAGGCCGGCCAGCATCCTCCGAACCCGGCCGCAGGACGAAATTGACCCCGCGCTGCGTCAGCACGACCGCCAAAGGCAGGAAGAATGCGGCGAAGGTAAACCAGAATAATATATTGAGGCCGGCGATGCGCAGCAGGAACAGAACGACGAAATAAGCAGTCAATAGCCATGTCGCTGCCGTGTGGCCGCTTTGGTGCGCACCGTCTCGCTGTGTTCTTGGTCGACGCCAAACCGCAAGCAGCAAGAGCAACAGCAGTACGAAATCGGCGCCCGTTGACAGGACCAGCATTCCGTCCCGATCGATGCCGAGACCCGGCAAGAGGATAAACGCCGCGCCGAAGAAGGCGAAGACGCCGACGATCCGGGGTAGCCAATAGAACCAATGGTCGGCCGTTTCGTTGGTGATCGGCAAAGCACGAACCTCGACGGCGTTCTCGACTTTCATGAAGGAAGGGACGAGCATGGCTGCGAGGTACATGCGCACACCCGCCGTAACGACCGCAGCCATCAGAAATGTCAGCACGATCTCGCGGATAAGCATTGGCCAGTCGAACAACATGAACGCGCCGGCGCTGCCCAGCGCGAACGATACGATCAGCAGGCTGGAATAAAGCGTGCGGCCGCCAATCTTCTTGGCTCGCCCAATCGGCGTATCCTTCGACTGCGCGATGATCCAAAGACGAAACGGACGGGTGAGCCTGTACATTGCCCAGGTGAGCGCCACGCCGGCGGCGATGAAGATCGCAATCAGCATGAATACGCCGGCAGAGCCCTTGCTTGACATATCGTCCATGGTCTCCGTGCGAACGCGCGCGAACTGACCTGGCAGCAAAGGCACGGTTCGCGCAATTCTTTCGATATGATGCTTGATCCGATCGAGCGTCGAGGATGCCATCGTATTCATCTGGCCCGGTGCGGCCGCGGGGTCAGACGATATGTCGGCCGGCGAAGCTCCCGCCTCGGCAGGCGCTCCCGTCGGCCCGGAGCCCTGCTTTCGCTGTTCGGCCACCCAGGCCTTCACTGACGGATCGTCGAGAAGCTCGAACAGCTGTTTGACCTTTTCAGGCGGGACGGCCGCCGGCGCCTGTGCCTGTACCGGACCGGCCAACAAGAGGGCGATCCCAAGGACGAGCGACCCGGCAATCACCGCCAGCAGTGCCGTCAGATCTCCGAAATGTCGTGCCGGGCGCGCCAGATACCCGGCTCCCAATCGTCGATTCATGAGTGGCATCGTGGTTTAACCTTCCCTCAAATCGGCAGGCAACGACGTCTATGTCCCCCATTACTCCTACCTTGAAGAAGCCGAAGTTGTGGTGCAAGACTTCATCGTTCCGAGCTAGACCGTTGCGCCGGGCACGTTTTTGACATTCGCCGACCTCTTGCCGAAGAAAACGAAAGCTCGATGATCCAGGACAATGCTACCGCAGGCGGTGTGATACCGATGTTCGATGCCAAGAAAACCATCGGCGCAACGCTTGCCGGCATCCGCCGGAAGACCTACCAGGTACTGGATATAGTCGTGATGGATGATGGGTCGACGGACGGATCGGCGTCGATTGTGACGGCCTGCGCCGAGAAAGACCAACGCATCCTGTTCCACCTTCGAACTAGGCGCGGGTAGGACGGCGTGGCGTCTAATCCTTTGGTTTCAATCGTGGTTCCTGCGCACAACGCGGAGGTAACGCTGGCGCGCGCGCTCGATTGCCTTCTCGATCAGGAAATAGTGGATTGGGAGGCGATCATCGTCGACGACGCCTCCACGGACCGCACCCCCGCTATCATTGCCGGTTATGCGGAGCACGATGCCCGATTTCGGGCGTTGAGGTCTTGCGCGTATAGCGCCGCCGGCGCGCGCAATAGCGGGATTTCGACAGCGCGCGGCCAATGGCTCATGTTTCTGGACGCGGACGATTGGGTGGATGCCAGCTTCCTTGCGAAAATGCTGGCCGCATTGAAAACCACGCCCGATGCAGTGGCCGCCTATTGCGGTTCTCGGCGCGTGATGCCCGATGGCGAACTCACCCCGTCGAGCATCTCAACTGAGGTTGCGATCCAGCCCTTCGAAACTTTCGCCCGCCGGTGTGCCATTCGCACTCACGCGCTGCTGGTCGACCGGGAGACAATTGTCGAGTTGGGCGGTTTCGATGTGTCGCTGCGCACCTGCGAGGACTGGGATCTGTGGCAGCGCCTCGCACGTCTAGGCAAACGTTGGGTGATGGTCGACGAGCCGCTCGCTTTCTATAGCGTCAGCCCCAACTCGCTCTCCCGCAATTCGACGCAGATGCTGGCAGATGCGGAAATCGTGATCGCCCGCGGCTTTTCTCCTGATCCCAGGGTCAAACACCCAGCATCGGCTCACGCCAATGGAGCGATCGAGGCGAACGGCCGCACCGCTTCCCAGGCACTCGCGTGGTTCGCACTGTGGAACGCCGCGTCGGATTGCGGCGGCGGCTCGCACTCGATCAACCCGCAGTCCCTGCGCGCGCTCCCGGCAGGACGTAAGTGGGCGCGTGAGGTCGCCAAGGTGGTCTTCGATGGCCTTTTGGTAGGAAGCCTATCGGTGCCAACGCAACTGGCTGCCAGATGGGAGAGGTTCGGCGGCTCTCTCACCGAGCTGATCATCGAACTCGGCAAGATCTGGGACGATCCCGCTGCGGGTCGCCGCGTCCAGTATCACCTTGAGCAAATGCTTCTCGACTTCGACGATCTCGCCGCGCCGCGCAGACTGGCACGGACACTGGGAATTCGCGTCGACGCTCGAAATCCGATCTCGATAGAATTGCCGGAAGGAATCGACCAAATTTATGCCTATCTGATGGTGGACGGCCGGATCGGGGCCCGCGTGCAGTTCGGCGCGCTCGGGAAAGTGACAAGGAGCCATTGGATTAAGCTGGCCTCGCAGAGCGGCGTTGCCGACGATTCAAACCTGTCTGCAGCCGAGGCGTCGTTGCCCATGGCGGAGCATCCGTCTGATCCGGACAGCCACTTCGGCGAACTCGCCCGATTGGTCGCTGAAGCGCAGGGGCTGGTTCGGTCGAGCGCCGAAATTACAGAGCCTCTTGCAGTGCCGCGCCGTCCACGGGCCGCGGATGACCACGACAATGATCGCACGTCTTTCTGGAATCGTTATTTCGCGACGGAGGACCCCTGGAACTACAGTTCACCCTATGAGCAGGAAAAATATGAGCGGCAGCTCGAAATTCTGCCTGCCGGTCCTATCGGACGGGCGCTTGAGCTGGCCTGCGCGGAGGGCCACTTCACGCGGCAGCTGGCGCCGCGAGTGGGCCATTTGACCGCAACTGACATCTCCGCCATAGCCATCGGGCGGGCGCGCGCGCGATGCAGCGATCAGCCGAATGTTGAATTCGGTGTGCTGGATTTCTCGGCGGACACGCTGCCAGGTGGGATGGATCTGATCGTCTGTTCGGAAGTGCTCTACTACCTGGATGATCTCGCCGAGTTGCGGCGTATCGCCAAGAAATTTGTTGAGGCGTTGGCGCCTGGCGGCAGTTTTATCAGCGCACACGCATTCGTACTCCGTGACAATGTTGAAAGGACGGGCTTCGACTGGAACACTTTCGGCGCACAAGCGATCTCAGAGACGCTGGCAGCGACTGAAGGCCTCGTCCTCGAGCAATCGATCCAGACCGAGCTCTATCGCATAGACCGCTTCCACCGCCTGTCACCATACGACGTGGCGACGGAACCGATGATTGATCATGTGCCGATCCGCGCACCCATCGGTATTGGGGTCGCGCGAAATATCGTTTGGGGCGGGGCACGGGCCTTGCGCCGCGACGTCGCACGTAGCGAGCGGCGGCAGCGTATCCCTGTCCTTATGTATCACAGCGTCGCCGATGATGGTCCGGCCGCGCTCGCCCGTTTTCGGTGCACGCCCGCCGCATTCGAAGGCCAGATGGCATGGCTGCGTTCCAATGGCTTTCACGCGATTATGTCCGAGCAGCTGGAATGGTCCATTGCCAACCGCCACCCTTTCGTTGGCCGCCCAGTGCTCATCACTTTCGATGACGGCTTCCAGAACTTTGCCGACCATGCCTGGCCGACCTTGCGCAAGAACGACCTGACCGCGGAAGTATTCCTGGTGACGGACTTGGTGGGCAAAAGTGCCCAGTGGGACGCCCACAGTGGTCCGCCGACGCAGCTTATGGACGCCGGGATGGTGCGACGCCTCGCCGGCGAAGGTGCGTTCTTCGGAAGCCATCTGGCGACGCATCGCGCGATCGATGGTCTGTCGAGTTCTGACTTGGCCGCCGAGCTCCTGCGCTCCCGTATGTTCATCGAACGGTGGACCGGTCGTCCAACCACGACGTTCACGGCACCATTCTCTGTCACCGACCGACGGCTTGGCCGGCTGGCCAAAGAGTGCGGCTATCGGATCGGCTTCGGCGGCAAACACGGGCCGGCGGACCTCGATTGCGACCCCATCGACCTTCCGCGCATCGAGGTTCGCGGGGATCGCTCGCTCGACGACTTTGTTGCCACTGTCGAGGCCGTACTCGAATGAACGGTGAACAAACCTCTTCTGCTTTTTTGTCGGTGTCCGCCGACTACCTTGGTCGCAAGTCTATTGGGCGACCTGGGACACGGCTGACATCAGCTCCTGCGGGTTCGGCGCCCCAAACATGTATCGCCCACCCTCTGGGACTTCAGTGAAGCTCCAGCGGACGACCCCCTGACGGTCCAGCAGGAACTGACCGATCAGTTGTCCGTGACCCGTTGCCATCATCTGCTCGTCGGCCTCGGTCACTTCGTAATGGTCCTTCTTGTCGAGGAATTCGCTGGCCGCAAAAGGATCCATGGGAGCGGGCAACTCGCCTGGTATGTCGACCCGCATATCCTTTGCCGCTGTCATCGAGACCTTGTACGGCCAGTTCGTTTCGTCTTGGGTGAATTCGAGGTTGGGCAGTCCAAAGGCACGATGTGAAGCGCGTTCGGGGTCGGAAGCCGCAAGCAGATTCGGCATCGGGTGGTAGCGGAAATAGAGACGCGCCCGCTCAATCGGCGTGTTGACCACCGTCAGGCTTTCCACCCCCTTTTCGCGCAGTTCCGGATCAAGCCGCGCCTGGGCTGCGATATGGCGCCGGCAGAACGCACAATGGAGACCTCGAAACAGGCCGACCAGCACCGGTTTTTGTCCGCGGAAGTCGTCAAGCGCGATCTTGCCTTCCTGGGTGATGGCGTCGAGCACCACGTTCGGCGCACGATCGCCCGGTTGAAGCGGTACCAAGTCAATACGCGCGGACATTTTTCAACCTCCCACCCGGCTAATCGAGAAAAGGCAGCACCACAAGCGCTTCCGGGTCGAGCCCGTGCTGGGCGCATATTCCCTGCGCCAGGGAAAAGTAGCGTTCAGCCTCGGCCAGATTGTCGAGGTCGAGGTTAAGCGTTGCAAGGCCATCATAGCACGGAAACAGCAGTTGGGGCTCACTCGTTTCGCGCGCTACGTCCAGTGCTTCTTGGAACAAGCCAACCGCCAGTTCCGGACGACCGTTGCACTGGTGGATCTGCCCAAGCACGATCAACGGCACCGGCAGGTGCTCGCGCTGGTCGAGCGCCCGGTCGATCTCGATGGCCTTCTCGGCAGCAGGCACGCCCTCCGTTGGGCAGCGATCCGTGAAAGTGCAACAAGCAACCGCCAGGTTGGCGAGGAGGCGCGCCTGGAAGCCCAAATCACCAATATGGCGCGCCACTTCAAGACCGCGGCGACAGACCTTTATGGCCTGTGCCGGATCGATGGTCGTGTAGAGCACGCCGAGATTGGTGTAGCCGCGGCAGGCCGCGCCCAGCAGACCGGCGGCTTCGGCCAATTCGATGCTGCGCTCAATCTGACGCACGGCTTCATGGTCTCGCCCAAGGCGAGCCAGCGCAACAGCCTTGGTATTGAGTGCCTCGGCGGTCACAAGAGTGGCATCACGCCCCATCTCTGAGGCATGCTCGGCTGTCAGAGTGCGTACGCAATCCAGCGCCGCGTCTGCCCATTTTGCCGCGAGAGCGTGATCTCCGCCACGAAACGCCTGTCGGCCACGTTCTTGCCAGAGATGCGCCTGCTCGACCGGGGCATCCGCGCCATCGAGAAGCGCTGCCGCTTCGGCATAACTGGATTCTGCGTTGTCCCGCTTGCCGACGTCCCAGAACAGCCGACCGACCTTGCGCAAAACTCGCGCCGAAGCGACGCGATCGCCCGACTCGCGATATGCCTGCAAGACCGTCTCGTAGTGCTGGTGCGCGATCTCGCGGCGGCCTAGCGGACCGCTCAAATCGGCAATGCGCTCTGCAATTGCCAGTTTGAGCGGTGTTTGCCCGACCGCGCCCAACGCAGTCATGGCTCGCTCGTAGAAACGAAGGGCGTCGTCGTTGGCATATATCATGCGAGCGCGATCGCCCGCCGCCTGCAGGTATTGCGCGCCCCTTTCCCGCTCGGCGCTCTGTGCGAAATGATGGCCGAGCACGGTCAAATCCTCGAGCCGTTCCGGCTTGTCGCCGCACAGTTGCTCCAAGGCGGCACCGATCCGTCCATGAATGTCGGTCCGGCGTTGCAGGAGCAGATTCTGATAGATCACGTCCTGCAGCAATGTTTGCGTAAAGCGGTAGCTTTGCGATGAGACCGAACCTGATCCGGCAACTTCCTCGATGATTTCCGCATCGCAAAGCAGTTCGCAGCCGGCTTCCAGGCGGCCTGGGTCGGCTGTCACGGCTTTTAGAAGTGTGGCATCGAAGCGCGGGCCGATTACCGCGGCTTCCTGGGCCAACCGCCGCACCTCTTGGGGCAGCCGGTCGACGCGGGCAAGCAACATTGCCTGGATAGTGGCGGGAATGCCGGTTGCGACTTGGCCTGCCACAGTCCGCCATCGCTGGCCCACGCGCACCAGAATACCGCGATCGATAAGGCCACGAACAATCTCCTCTATGAAAAGCGGGTTGCCGCCCGCGCGCTCGAGGATCTGGTCGGGAAGCCCTCCTGCGGTGTTTACCCAGCTCTCGCCGAAAAGCGCCGCCAGCAGGCTACGACCGTCATCACCGTTGAGCGGCGAAAGCCTGAGCGCCGTGTGACTGACTCGACTTGAGTCGAGCTGGTTGTTGTGCGGCGCCGGACGATGCGTGACCAGCAACATCAACCGCGTGCGTTCCAACCTGTCCATCACGAAACGCAGTGCCTCGAGCGACACGGCGTCGGCCCAGTGGAGGTCTTCGACGACAATCAACAGCGGCGACAACGCAAGCCGCCGTTCGATGATCGTGCGGACCGCGTAGAGAATTTGCCGCCGCAGTTGCTCGGGCTCGACATACTGCAAGGTGGCGTCGGGGTCGCCAAGCCCAAGCACATGGTAGAGCAAAGGCATCAGCCGCTTCACCTCCTCGCCCTGCAGGCCGAGATCGGTAAGCAAGTCTGCGAGCTTGCCCCGCATTTCCTCCCCACTGTCGTTTTGCATCATCCCGGCAGCGCTGCGCACCACTGCACCCAAAGCGCCGAATGATTGTTCGCCAAGCGGCGAGCACGTGGCCTGCCGCACGGCGACGTTGCGAAAACGATCCTCGTCGCCGACGCGGGCGACGAACTCCCTCACCAGCCGCGATTTCCCGATACCGGCTTCTCCGACGAGGCGGACAAGCTGGGCCGAGCCGCCGCACGCCTGATCAAGGCTGGCCAGCATTCTATTGAGCTCCGCACCGCGGCCTATTATCGGCGCGCTGAGGCCGAGCGCCTCGAGCCCGCGCGCTGCACGCGGCGCCGCAAGCGGTCCATCCAGTCGGTGGACGAGCACGCTGCCAGCCTTGCCGCGAAGCACGACATCACCCAGCGACTCGTAAGCAAAGGCATGCCGGGTCAGCCTGTGAGTGAGCTCGCCAACCAGCACCTCACCCGGTGCGGCCAGCGATTGCAGGCGTTGCGCCGTATTCACCGTATCGCCGGTTACCGAATAGGATTTGGCGGTACCGATGCCCAATCCCCCAGTAACGACCGGACCAGTGTTTATGCCGATGTGAAGCAACAGAGGCGAGCCGGAGTGGAAGGTGCTTTCGCCGAGCCGTGCCGTCCGGGCCATCATGTCGAGAGCGGCGCGAAGCGCGCGTTCCGGATCGTCCTCATGCGCGACCGGTGCACCGAACAAGGCAAGCAGTGCATCGCCGATGAACTTGTCGACGAAACCGCCAAAGTTTCGCACTGCCGCTGTCAATTCCTTGAACAGTTCGTTCTGCAGCGTTTGCATGACCTCTGGGTCGAGCTGCTCGCTGAGTGTGGTGAAGCCGCAAAGGTCGGCGAACAAGACCGTTACCGTCCTGCGATCGGCGTCAGAGACGGGATGCAGCCCGTCTTCGCTTTCGATGTTTGCAAGCAGCGACGGAGTTCGAGAAGGCGGCACAATGGTCCGGCTTGGTGTCGGATCAGGCCGTTCGACGGCTTTTGCCGGCGCACCGACGCTTGTCCCACATTTCGGACAGAACTCGAAATCAGGTGCGCAGACGTAGCCACAACTGGAGCATGGCACGGGCTGGCGCCTGCCACACCTCGGACAGAAAGCGTAACCGTCCTCAACCTCGAAACCGCAGCCCGCGCAGTCCATCGAACAAGACCTCACCAGGGGCCGTGACGGCGTGATCTAGCTACGCACTTCACGGCCGGGTATTCACACAAGGATGAACCGATAGCCGTCGACCAGCAAGCGGCAACGCAAATGGGCATCGAGCGATTAGTGTGGGTTCTGTGGCAGAGCGCTGTCGATTCGGGCGGCTGCCTGGCCGTCCCTTGCGAAAGTTCCCTCTTACCCTCCGTCTTCCTGCTATCCTGGAAATGAGGAGACGACCCATGAGCGAGAATCGTAAGCTAGCGGCAATCCTGGCTGCCGATGTGGTCGGATACAGCCGGCTCGCGAGCGCGGACGAAGATCGTACTTTGGCGAGGTTGCGGGCGCTGCGCAGCGACCTGATCGATCCGACCATCGAAGTGCACCACGGGCGGGTGATCAAGCGCACCGGGGATGGAGCGCTGGTCGAGTTCCGCAGCGTGGTGGATGCCGTGCGCTGTGCCGTTGAGGTTCAGAACGGCATGGTCGAGCGCAATGCCGGCGTGCCGCAGGACCGCCGCATCGAGTTCAGGATCGGCATCCATCTGGGCGATGTGGTCGAAGAGAGCGACGGCGACCTGATGGGCGACGGCGTCAACATCGCCTCGCGTTTGGAGGGCGTCGCGGCGCCCGGTGCCATCTGCCTGTCCGAGGATGCCTATCGCCAGGTCAAGGCGAGGCTCGACCTCTCGGTCAGCGATCTCGGCAGCACACAGCTCAAGAACATCGCCGAGCCGATCCGGGTCTATTCGCTGCAAGTCGGCAGCGCCGGAACCAAGGCGGCCGCGACCTCGGAAACCGCGACGGAGCGACCGGCGACGGCAGCGCCGCCGAAGCTATCGATCGCCGTCCTGCCGTTTGCCAACATGAGTGGTGACGCCGAACAGGATTACTTCGCCGACGGCATCTCTGAAGACATCATCACCGCGCTGTCCAAACTGTCGCAGCTCTTCGTTATCGCACGCAATTCGTCGTTCACCTTCAAGGGCCAGAATGTCCGTGTGCAGGAGGTGGGCACGAAGCTCGGCGTGCGGCATGTACTCGAGGGCAGCGTACGCAAGTCGGGGAACAGGGTGCGCATTACCGCGCAGCTCATCGATGCAGCCTCGGGCGGCCATCTTTGGGCGGAGCGGTTCGATCGCGACCTGACCGACATATTCGCCGTGCAGGACGACGTGACGCAGCAGATCGTCGGTGCGTTGGCGCTCAATCTGACTGCGCGCGACCGTCAGCGGCTGGCGCCCGAGTATGCGCGCAACACGGAGGCGTATGACTATTTCCTACGGGGCCGAGAGCTGTGGCACCGGCTGACGAAGGAGACGAACGTCGCAGCCCGCGACCTCTTGCAACGTGCCATCGAACTTGACCCGAAATTTGCCTCTGCCCACGCCTTCCTCGCCCTGACGCACGGGCTCGATTACCTGAACAGGTGGAGTGGGTCGCCGCCGGAATCGATGGCGCAAGCGGAAGAGGCTGCGACGCGAGCGGTAACGCTGGATGAGAGCGATCCCTGGGCGCACTGGGCGTTGGCTATCGTCAAGCTGTATACACGACGGCACGATAAGGCCATCAACGAAGCCGAGCACGCGATAGCCCTCAATCCGAACTTCGCCGAAGGGCACGTGATCCTCGGCGAGGCGCTGCACTATTCGGGCAGGTCCGAAGAGGCGCTCGAGAGTTTCGCCCGGGGCAAGACCTTGAATCCATACTTTCCGGATGTGCTTCTGCATTTCCAGGCTTTGGCATCGTTTCAACTCGGAAGGTACGAAGAGGCCGTTGACCTCTTGCTGCAACGGCTGGCTCGCAACGCTGCCACCGATGTCTCGCGCGCGCTTCTGGCCGCCAGCTACGGCCATCTGGGCCGTTTCGACGAGGCCCGTGGGGCATGGCAGGAGGTGCTGCGCGTCAATCCGGACTATTCGCTGGACTACCGACGCAAAGTCTTGCCCTACAAGAACCCTGCCGATTTCGAACTCGTCGTGGACGGGCTCCGCAAGGCCGGTATCGTGCAATGACAGGTGAGGCCAAGTCAGGTCTGGCCTTGAACTGCAGCCGATCGCGATGGAGCCTCCGTAACCGTTTTGTTTCCGTTTGACTGCTGCTAACCCTCAAGGAAGCGGCCGGATCAGACGCCAGAGGCTCACCGATAAATCGCCGTCGCTTGCGGTTGCACCCTAGAAAAACAGCCTGAGATAAGGGCTGAAGTGAGGCTCAGGTCGCCTTGATCTCTGCCTGGCCGACCTTGCGCCACCGGGCGTCTTCGCGAACCAGTTTCAGATCGTCGGTCGTCTCGGCAAATGTCCGCAAACGATATTGCCGGAGCAGTTCCGGGAAGAGCGCCCCCTCGGGTAGGCCGGCAAGCTGCTCGCGGACCGAGATCTTTTCATCGATGACCCGCATTCCCCAGGCATTTTCCCGGACCTGCAGCTCGGCAGCCAGATCGCGCTCTTCCGGCGCGTTTTCGTCTAGCGCAGCCAGCAGGATCGAGTGGAAAAGCGCTACATAGCCAATCTGTCTCAAACCGCCCACAGCCCGCACGCGCGGCAGTATGGCAAGAACGAGGAACATCAGGAACAAGTTCGGCAGCAGCACGCCGTCCAGCAGCGCCTGCTTGAGATACGGCCGCTCGAACGGGATGGAAAGACCATGCGGCCTGTCGGGCTCGACCAGGTGCCCGTTCTCGAGGACGAGCTTGCGCACGCGCTCCTCGCGGATGCCCCAGAAATAGGCCGTGGTATTGGGCAGGAATCTGCCAAATGGGCTCGATGCGGCCTCTTGCAAGGCACGTTCGAGACGCTGGCGCCTTGCGGGCTCAACGAGCAGCCTGGACAGAAGGCTGTCGTCATATTCCAGATGCCGAGCCATGGCAGCCGCGGCGAGCCGATCATCGATGAAAACCGGCAGGGCCATGCCGGATCGATCCCAATTGGCGACCAGATCCTGGTTGAAGGCTGTCAGCGCATCGGCAGCGGTTCCAAACACCTTGTCTTGACTGGCAAGCAGTGTGCCCAGCCAGCGGCTGGCATCCGTTTCATCGCCCACCGCTTCGAGCGCGCGCTTGTTGAGGGAGACGGGACCGGCCACGCAGACACTTTTGCGGCACAGTTTGTGGCGCCCCATGCCGAACAGGTTGATCTTGTCTTCGCCGACATCGAGCCATCCCGGCCCCTCCCGGCCAATTGTTTCCATGGTCATCGTCGTTCCCATGAAGCCGAAGAAGGCCGACAGCCCGTTTTCGACCGCGCCGAGCCAAGCAATCAGGAGGGCATCGAAGGTGATCCGGTCCATCAGAAGCAGGCAGTGCAGGCCGGACTGAATCACCGGTCTGTGCTCGAACTCTTCGAGGGCCTTGCCGATCTCCTCAGGCTGCATAATCACACCGAGGCGCTGATGCAGGACTTCGCGCAGGATCGAGCGGGCAGCGATCGCGGGGCCGGATGTGGGCCTTGCCACCGGCCGCCACAGATGGCGGGCGTAGTCGGAAACCGGTGCATTCCAGTTCTGCTCGATGTCACGCACGACTTCCGGGCAGAGTGGCGACAGCAAAGCCAGAATTTCCACCGGAGGCGTAGGGGTCGGGTCAAAGACGGCGGTCATTGGTTCCCGTCAGCCGCTTGCGGTGCAGAGGCCAAGGGAACCAGACTTGCTGGACGCGCTCGGCCCACGCAACGCGATCAAATGGTGTAAGACGAAATTGACCGTATCCCACGGAGTTCTCCATCAGCAATCACCCGTTCGCCGACTCGGCACAAAATGTCAGATCGGCTGCACGGCCAAGGCCAACAGCGGATCTCAGAACCGCAGCCGGGCCATGCTCAGGAGGTCGTGGTACCGCCCGTCGGTAAAACCGGCCTTCACATGCCGACCTTCGATCTCGAAGCCGTGGCTCGTGTAAAGACGGATAGCCGGTTCGTTGTCGGCATAGACGGTCAATTCGACCCGCTTCAGGGCCCGCCAGTTGTCGGCCACGTCAAGCAGCGCGCCAAGTATGGCGGAGCCGATCCCCTTGCCGACAAAGGCGTCGTGAAGGCCGATGTTGATCTCGCCGATATGCGAACGGCGCGGCGAGCCCTGTACGATCAGGCTGCCATGGCCGACGATCTTGCCGTCCACCTCCGCAACGATCCAGGTGGTTTCCTGGCCGGACTTGGCGATACGCCGCTCCACCTGCTCCACCCTCTCGAAAGGCATCCTGAACGTGCCCCAGCGGAAACCCGGCATGTTGAAGATAGCGCAAAGCGCCTCCGCATCGCTTGACCGGATGGGTCGGAGCTGTGGCCGGATCTTCTCGGACGATGGCGAGGTCGTGCTGGTCATGGCGTTCCCGGCGAAGGCAATCGGTCCGGCACGATGCACCGGACCTCACCTGGAAATCCAGCCGTGTCTGCAAGCTATGATGCCGATTGCGAGCTAAAATACCGGGAGGCGGCGTAGAGTTTGAAGACGCCGCTGATGCCGATCCAGCCGAAAAGAGCGAGCCAGCACAACGTCCCGGTCGCCGCCCAGTCGATCCGGTGCACCGCAGCGTCGGTGATGACGAGGCCAACGGCGGCAAGCAGGCCAACCAAAAACTGCGCCAGCCCTAGCACCAGCAGTTCCTCGCGCGGCGCGTTTTTCCAGAGGAGATATACGCCGCCGGCGCCGGCGAGGAAGATGGCGCTGTAGACCTGGGCGTGGAAGGGATCGACCGGCCATGGCCAACTGCTGCTGACCACCCGGGGAAACAGCAACATGCCGACGCCGTATAGCCCAAGGATCGCCGTTTCCGCTGACATGTAGCCGCGCCATGCGGGGGTTAAGGCCACGCCTTTTACCGAAGGACGGGCCCTGGCCCGCCACAGGAACAGCCCGGATACCGCGGCCGAGGCAAGATAGACCAAAAACCACAGCCACGGCGCTTTGCGCTCGAAGTTGAAATAGCCGAGATTGATGAACGAAGCCGCCGAGACGATGACCGTGAAGATGAAGGCCATGACCAGCACGAGCCTGCCGGGCGACCAGCGGTTCCAGAACAGCAGCGCCGCCATCACGACCATTTCGGCGGTGTAGAAGCCTCCGAGGAAGCGGACATTGAACGGGGTGACGGCCCAAGGCCACCTCGGCTTGACCAGCACAGGCGCGAAAAACAGGCCCGCGCCCACGATCAAGACGATGATGACCGCCACCGAAAAAAGGCGCAGGGCCGCGGGAAATGGCGGATTGTCGGATGTCGGCATGGGAGAGAGTCCCCAAGGTGAATGCCCGTGGACCATCATAGTGCCGCTTGCGGCCGGTGAAAATCTGCCGAATGGAATTGAACCGTCATCAGGTTTGTCTATTCGAATGGTCGCACGGTCCGTTTCGAAGTAAAATGCAGCGGCCGGACCAAGGAGCGGTCCGGTCAACATGGCTTGGGCGCATTTTCGGAGCCTGCACGATGAACGAAGTTCAGGATCTGTTCTCGCTTTTGCGGCAATCACCAGATGTCGATCCACTGACAATCGACGCGATCCAGCGAACCATCGCGGAAGGCGGGGACCGTGAGCTTTGCCGCATCAATGCGCCGGCCTTCGCCAGCAAGCATGGCCTCGACGAGGAGCGCACCATAGGCGCCTTTCTCCATGCGGCGCGGGTCGGCATCTTCGACATTTCGTGGAATGTTCTGTGCCCCGGCTGTGGCGGCGTGCTCGACACCAACGCCACGCTGAAAACGGTGCAGAAGGACGAATACACCTGCACGCTGTGCGCCGAGGGTTATTCACCGACCCTCGACGAGATGGTCGAGGTGACGTTCACCGTCAGTCCCCGCATACGCAGGATCGCCGCCCACAATCCGCATGAGCTGCCGTTGATGGAGTATTTCCGGCAGATCTACTGGGCGTCCGGCGTCGATCTGCCGGATGAAGACTTCGCGAAAAGGATGGAAGAGATCTCGCTGGAGGACATCGAGCTTGCGCCCGGTGAAAAGGCGGTTCTGACCGTACAGCTTCCGTCCGATTTCATCATCGTCTTCGAGCCGGTTACCCATTCGGTGCAGTTCATCGACGTGAAGGGTGAGCCGACAAAGGAGCGCCGAAGCCTTTCGTTGGTCTTCGACCGCGACCATGTCCAGAGCCAGACGCTGGAGATGCAACCCGGGCCGTTGCGCATTTCGCTGGAGAACAGGACCGACACACGCGTGCTGCCGACGGTTTTCATCGCCAGTCAGGGCTTGCACGATCTGCTGGGCAGGCGCCGGCCCTTCCTCACAGCCAAGCGCCTGCTCACCAATCAGACGTTCCGCGATCTCTATCGCACGGATACGCTCGACATCAACCAGCGCCTGAAGATCACCAGCCTGACCTTCCTGTTCACCGACCTGCGCGGATCGACCGCGCTTTACGAGCGGGTGGGCGATCTTTCGGCCTTCGATCTCGTGCGCGCGCATTTTCAGGTTCTGCACGAGATCGTCGCGGCGGAGGCTGGCGCGGTGGTGAAGACGATCGGCGATGCGGTGATGGCGACCTTCGCGACGCCTGATCGTGCGATTGCCGCGGCCCTCAGGATGCGCGATGCCATGCGTGCGCTCAACGACGAGAGCGGGCGCGAGGATCTGCTGCTCAAGATCGGAATCCATTCCGGCCCCTGCATCGCCGTGTCTATGAACGAGCGACAGGACTATTTCGGCCAGACGGTCAACATTGCATCGCGGGTCCAGAATCTTGCCAATGCACAGGCGATCTTCGCCACTCGTGCGGTGGTCGACGACAATCTCACCGCCGATCTGTTGCAAAGGAAGGCGCTGACGCCCGTGCCTCATGAGGTCTCGCTGCGCGGCATTGAGCGGGAGATAGCAGTCTATACGATCCCTTGAAGACTTGGTCCCTAAAGACCCGTCTCCACCCTCACACGCGCTTGCAGAGAAAATAACGATCGGCGGGCTCCGGAGTTGGCGCCGGCAGGCGTTGCAGCTGCGGGTGATCGAGCGGCGTGCCGCTCACCGCGAAGCCGCCGACGCGAAGCATGCGCGCAATCAGATCGGGAAGCCAGGTGGCAGTCACTGCATCGCGATCGTCATAGCCGGTGCCTATGTCGGCATGGACGAGAGCGGCGTCGATGCCGATGAACCTCCTCGCCGTCTCGCGTATATCGCCGAGCACGAGATTTTCAGCTTCGGGAATTGAGCTGGCGTGTGCGCCAACTTCGCGGTCGAACACCACGATCCGGCGTCCGGGCAGGCGCTCGCGCAGATGGTGGAACGTCCGGCCATTGCCGAGGCCAAGTTCGAGCACAAGCCCCTCCATCTTCGCCACCTCGGGGCAGATTTGATTGAGAATGTCGCGCTGTGCGGTCATCCGGCTGATGAAATTGTCGAGGCGACTCATATGCGATTGTATGTCCTGAACCAGCAGCCCCGATCGAGGCTTGCCGCATATAGAGGCGAATGACGAACCCTGCAATAACGCACCGGCCGCCCACAAGCGTCATTCCGGGTGGAGCCGTCGGCAGGCCGCGCGGCGGAATACAACGATGTCACTTGTAGGGGTCTGCGGCGTCCCGCAGGCCGTCGCCGAGGAAGTTGAACGCCAGGATGACGAGAATGACGGGGAGGATCGGCAAAAGCAGCCATGGATAGAACGCGATCACGCTAACGCTGCGCGCCTCGGTGAGCAGGATGCCCCAGCTGGTTATCGGCGCCCTCAGGCCGAGCCCGAGGAAGCTCAGCGCCGTCTCGCCCAGGATCATGCCGGGTATGGAGATCGTCGCCGTCGCGATCAGATGCGACATGAAGCCGGGAATGAGGTGCCGCCGGATAATGCGGCTGCTGCTGGCGCCCATCAATTGCGCGGCCAGAACGTAATCCTCCTCGCGCAAGGCTAGAAGCTTTGAACGCACGGCCCGCGCCAGTCCGGTCCAGTGGAGCAGCCCGAGGATGACGGTGATGCCGAAATAGATCAGGATCGGACTCCAGGTTATCGGCATGATCGCCGCCAGAGCCAGCCAGAGCGGAATGCTGGGGATCGATTGCAGAACTTCGATTATCCGTTGAACGATCAGGTCGAAGATGCCGCCGTGATAGCCGGCCAGCCCCCCGATGACGATGCCGAGCAGGAAGCTGAAACCGATGCCGACCAGGCCGATTGTCAGTGAAATGCGTGCGCCGTAGATGATGCGCGAGAGCACATCGCGCCCCAGCCTGTCGGTGCCGGCCAGGAAGAGCTGGCCGTTTTCGGCAGGACAGACAAGATGCCTGTCACCTTCGATCAGACCCCAGAACCGGTAGCTGTCGCCCTTGCAGAAGAAACGGATCCGCTGAACATCATCCTGCTTGTCCATATAGTTCCGCTTGAGCGTGTCCATATCCAGCGTCATCTCGCGGCCATAAACGAACGGCCCGACAAACTGGCCGTTGTGGAACAGGTGCACCCACTGCGGCGGCGAATAGATGTAGTCCATGTTGCGCGTGTGCAGATTGTAGGGCGCCAGGAACTCGCAGATCAGTATCCCAAGATAAAGCGCTGCCAGGAATATGCCGGATATGAGGGCAAGCCGGTGCCGTCGGAATTTCCACCACATCAGCCGCAACTGCGACGCCTGGAAGACTTTCGACTGCTCAGGCGTCATCGCCTCGACCGACTGCAGGTCAAAGGGCGCAATGGAAACGTAGTGTTGTAGTGGAGCACCCGGAGCGGGCAGCGGCGATTGCGTATTCATTTGGTGCTCCCGCCCTGCAAACGAATTCGCGGATCAAGCAGCGCCAGCGCGAGGTCGGAAATCAGGACGCCGATGACCGTAAGGAAGGCGAGGAACATCAGGAACGACCCTGCCAGATACATGTCCTGGCTTTGCAGCGCCTTGATCAGCATCGGTCCGGTCGTTTCCAAAGACAGCACGATCGCCGTGATTTCGGCGCCGGAAATGATGGCCGGCAGAATAGAGCCGATGTCTGAAATGAAGAAATTGAGCGCCATGCGCAGCGGATATTTGACCAGCGCCTTGAAGGGATGAAGGCCTTTGGCGCGCGCGGTCACGACATATTGCTTGTGTAGCTCATCGAGCAGATTGGCGCGCAGCCGCCGGATCATGCTTGCCGTGCCACCGGTGCCGATGATCAAGACCGGGATCCAGAGATGGGCGAGGATCGACTTCGCCTTGGCCCAGCTCATCGGCTCGCCGAGATATTGCTGGTCCATGAGATGGCCGATGGACGTGCCGAACCAGATGTTGGCGAAATACATCAGGATCAGCGCCAGCATGAAATTCGGAATGGCAAGGCCGAGAAGGCCGAAGAAAGTCAGGCCGTAGTCGCCCCAACTGTATTGATGGGTGGCTGAGTACATGCCGATCGGAAAGGCGATGAGCCAGGTGAAAATGATCGTGACGAAGGAAACCAGCACGGTCAGCCACATTCGGTCCCCGATGACGTCGCGAACCGGCAGCTCATATTCGAAGGAATAGCCGAAATCGCCGTGCAGCATTCCGCCGACCCAGTAGAAGTAGCGAATGACCGGCGGCTTGTCGAAACCATACTCCTTGCGCATCATCTGGATGCGATCGGAATCCACCGCTTCGCCCTGAGCCCGAAGCTCGGAAACATAGCTGTCGAAATAGTCGCCCGGGGGAAGTTCGATGATCGTGAACACCAGCGCCGATATGATCAGCAGCGTCGGAACCATCACAGCAATGCGCCAGACAATATATCGAAGCACGCTCAGGACTCTCCAAGCCAGAATGTGTCCATCATATAGACACCGAAATAGGCGGTCGGGTCGTAGCTGTAGAGCGCCTTGTCAGGCAGATTGCGCAGCCGCGAGGACGCCAGAATCGGCTGATGCGTTCCGTTCACCGTGCCGATCGAAAACACCTGATCGGTGTAGATCGACAGCATTGAATTCCAGATTTCGGCGCGCTCAGCGGCTCCGGTCGAAGCGTTCCAGCGTTTGAGCAAAGCCATCAACTCGACGACAGACGGAAGATCGGGCTCCTCACCGAGCGTGCCATGGGACAGGTAGTGAGCACCCCAGAGCGGCCATTGCAGCTGGTCGTCCATGGTGGGAGCCAACTGGTACGGATTCATATCGGCGGTCGGCACGCCATTGTCGATGCCCGACCATATCGACATCATGATCTCGCCGCCAAGCGCGCGGCTGCGGAAGATGTCGCGCTGCGAAGTCCGGACGAACAGGGCGAGGCCGATCTCGCGCCAGTGATCGGTGATGAGTTCGAGCGCGTCGATTTCCAGTGTGCTTTCGCCGGCCGTTTCCACGATGATTTGCGCCGGGCGTCCGTCGGGAAGTATCCGCAAGCCGTCACCGTCACGCGTCTGAAGCCCGACCTCATCGAGCAGCGCATTGGCCTGGTCGGGATCATGGGCTACCCAGGCTTTCGCGAATTCCGGCCGGTAGAGCGGGCTCTCTGGCAGGACCGTATCGGCACTTTCCTGCGCCAATCCGTAGAACACCGCCAAATTGATCTCGCGCCTATCCACAGCAAGCGAAAGTGCGCGACGCATGCGCACGTCACGAAAAAGGCCACGCCACACCTGGTCGGCACAATTCAGATTGGGCAGCAGCGCCAGCCGCGAACCCTGTGTGCGTTTCCACAGATGCATCTTCACCGGGTAGCGCTTCTCCGCATCCTTCAGGAAGGAGTAATCGGCAAAGTCAATTCCCATACATTGCAGGTCGCTCTCGCCGGCACCGGTCTTGGCGGAGATGATCGCCGACGAGCTCACATTCATGATTACCCGGTCAACATAGGGCAGTTGCCGGCCATTCTCGTCTATTCGATGAAAGAACGGGTTTCGCTCGAAGACAAACTGCTCGGCCGGCGGCTTGGTCCGGTTCTGCCAGGGATCGAGCGTCGGCAGTTCCGGGTTCTCCGGGCGATACTGCCGAGACATGCGGATATGCAGGAGCGTCCATTTCTTGGCCCTGTTCTCCTCCATCAGGCCGGCGAGCCGGAATGGATCCTGGTATTTCTTGTGGAACTGCTTGAGATAGGCGGCCGGCAGAACAAGCGATAGCGGCGAAGCGGCAGCGAGCTTGGGCAGGAAGTCGGGATTTGGCGCATCCCAGCTATAGCGGACCGTCAGCGGATCGACGATCTCGAAGCGTGGCGGCTTGCCGTCCGCCAGCAGCGTCGGGGGGAGCCCGCCTTGCGTAAGCTCATCGTTCAGCCAGACATCTTCCCAGCAATAGCGAAAATCCTCCGGCGTCAGCAGGCTGCCGTTAGACCATTTATGTCCTTCCCGTATCTTGAAAGTGAAGACGCGATCGTCCGCCACGTCGAAACTTTCGAGAATGTCGGGTTGCAGGTTGAGCTTTTCGTCATAGCCGACCAGGCGAGCATATCCGTAGATGGTCATCAACCGGATATCTTTCTGGCTGCCGATGATCGTGCGCAGCGTGCCGCCATACTGGCCGGGCTGCCGGCCCATTGCAGCGAGGTTCACCACGCGCGGGCTCTTGGGCAGGCGTTTGGCGAGTGCCGGCAGCGCCAGGGCCTTCAGCAGCGGCTGAAGAAATTCTGGCTCCAGATCGCCGGCGTGCAACGTGCTCGGCACAAATGCCGAAGCCAAGAGGCCGAGGACGGTGCGCCGGCTGATCAATGGCGCAGCTCGCTGACATCGGCCGAACGCCGGGCCAGCACGAGGTGGCCGCCGCCAAGATCGAGCGGCGATAGCATATCGTCGCTGCCCTCGTCGCGGAATTGCGGTCCCCAGGCGCTACTGTCGGAAGCGCCGCTGAGCTTCAGCGTCTTGAAATCCATCGGCCTGTCGAGATCGGGGAAAGGCACTGCGGCGACCAGTGAGCGCGTGTAGGGGTGGATCGGTTTCCTGAGCAGGATTTCGCGCGGCGCAAGCTCGACGATACGCCCGCCGCACATCACGGCGATGCGGTCTGCCATGTAGTCCACCACCGCCAGGTTGTGGGATATGAACAGGTAGGTCAGCCCCAGTTCCTTCTGCAGATCCTTCAGAAGGTTCAGGATCTGCGCCTGGACGGAGACGTCGAGCGCCGAAACCGGCTCGTCGCAGATTAGCAGTTCAGGCCCCAGCGCTAGCGCGCGCGCGATGCCGATACGCTGACGCTGCCCGCCGGAGAAACTGTGCGGGTAACGTTTGATAAAGCGCGGATCGAGCCCGATTGCCTGCATCAGGTTCTTGACCATGGCTAACCGGGACGCGGCATTGCCGCGCTGATGGATTTCCAGCGGCTCGCTCAAGATGTTCTCCACCGTCATGCGAGGCGAAAGCGACGAAACCGGATCCTGAAAGACCATCTGGATTTTCGCGCGCAGCATGTGCAAGGCCTCTCCCTCGCCTGCCAGGACGTCGATCGGTCCCTCGCGGCTGTTGAAGATCACAGAACCACCGCTGGGAGTGACGGCCCGCATGAGGATCTTGCTGACGGTGGTTTTGCCGGAACCGCTTTCGCCGACCAGACCCAGGCATTCACCTCGCCTGATGTCGAAGCTCACACCGTCGACGGCGCGAACAGTGGTTTGATGATCCCCGCCGAACCATCCGGACTTGCGGATGGTGAAGGTCTTTGTCAGATCCCTGACCGACAGCAGGATGTCATCCGGCCCCTCCGATGCCGGCGCGGTCTGCTTGCCGAGCAGGTTTCCGACATTCACCGGCACCTCGCGTAGCGCCTTTAGCCTTTCGCCAGGCTTCAGGTCGAAATGCGGAACGGCTGCCATCAGGCCCTTAAGGTAAGGATGGCCTGGCCGGCGGAATATCGCCTCGACAGGTCCCGCCTCCATGATCTCGCCATGGTACATGACCACCACCTCGTCGGCGACATTGGCGACCACGCCGAGGTCGTGCGTGATCAGCAGCATCGCCATGTTCAGCTTGGTCTGAAGCCCGCGCAGCAATTGCAGGATTTGCGCCTGGATGGTGACGTCCAACGCCGTCGTCGGCTCATCGGCGATCAACAGGGCGGGCCGGCAGATAAGCGCCATGGCGATCATGGCGCGCTGACGCAATCCTCCAGAAAGTTCGAAGGGATACATGTCATAGGCGCGCTTGGGATTGGGAAAGCCGACGAGGCTGAGCATTTCCTCGGTCCGCGCCTTGCGCTCCGCCCGAGCCATGGGCGTATGAATCTGCAGGGATTCGCTGACTTGGTTGCCGATCGTGTGGAGCGGCGACAGCGATATCATCGGCTCCTGAAAGATCTTGCCGATGCGGCTGCCTCTCAACGCCCGGATTTCGGGCCCATCACGCGACATCTTGAGAATATCCTGCGTCGTGCCGGGCTTTTCAGGATCGGAGAACAGGATCCGGCCGCGAACATGGGCTGTGTTCGGCAAAATGCCCATCACGGCTTGGCTGAGAACCGATTTACCGGAACCTGACTCGCCCACAAGCGCGGTAACCTTACCGGGCAGGACGCGAAGATTTGCGCGCCTGACGGCATGCAACGGCCCCCCCATGATGGCAAAAGAGATGCCAACGTCTTCGATCCGCAGCAGATCGACACTCGAATTCATTCTCACACCAGCCCCACTCTGGCAGCTCCCCAGAAAGCGAGACTAGCGCATTGTCAGCGCAGAGCAACTTGGATTCGAAGCGGTCGCCAGTGGCGGAACCGACGACCAAACTGGCTACCAAAGGCGGTCGGGCCAGATCGCGGCGGTTTACTGGAGCTTACTCGGGTCGCCCGCCGCCATCCGCGCGGCATCGCGATGAAGCAGCATGACCTGCTCGGCGTCCGATCTTCGGTCGTGAATCGGCTCCGGCGCACCGTCTTCATCGGGTACGAGGGCTCCCGACAGATCGGGTGAAAGCACCATCAGCTTCTGCTTGATGCCAGCCAGTTCCTCGTGGCCGAGCGTCAGCCAGCTGTTGGCGCCGCAATAGCCGGCGAAGTCTTTGCTGGCCAGAACGCTGTGCGGATATTTCTTGGTCAGGGTCTGCAGGCGCTGGACCTCGTTCACAGCCGAGCCGAAGACAGAGAATGTGAGCCGGTCTTTAAGCCCGACATTGCCAAACATCACATTGCCGACATGCAGGCCGATACCGAATTTGATGTCTGACAACCCCTGCTCCTTTCGGCGCAGGTTGAGATCCATCATGCGCGCGCTGGCCTTGTGCGCGGCCGCAAGCGCAGCCTGGCAGGCGATCTCGGACTGCGAACGGTGCCTTTCGCAAGGGTAGACGGCAATGAAGCCATCACCGATGAAACTCATGATCTGCCCGCCCTTGCGATTGAAAGGTGCGGCAACGGCGTCGAAAAACTGGTTCAGCGTATCGATATAGACTTCGCGGCCGGAGGTTTCGGCGAGCCTCGACGACCCGCGCATATCTCCCATTACCAGTGCGGCCCGGATTGTATCGCCCTCGCCGCGCTTGATCTGGCCGTCAAGAACGCGCCTGCCAGCGTCGCCGCCGAGATAGGTGGTCATCATGTTGTCGGCGAGCTTGGTGAGCACCGCCATCTTGGTGGCGATAGCGAGATGGCTCTGGATGCGCAGCAGCGCCGAAATCATGCTGTCGCTGAAGCCCGCGGCGCTGTCGGTCGACCAAGATCCCATCATGCCCTGACTGGCGTTGCCGCTGAAGGGATGGACGAAAGCCATGTAATCGGTGATGCCCATAAGCCGGAGGTCATCGAAAACAGGAAACTCCGACACCACCGACGGGTCGAGCCGGCGTCGCAGATGGTCGAGCTTATTGCTGAGCAGATGGTAGTATGGGCTGGTCAGGAATCTCTCAGACGGCACACCGGCCTCCTTGCGGAAGCCTTCCACTTCCATGCCCTGGCCGCGAACCCAGGTGAAGCCAAGCGCGTCATAGAGCGGGTGAAGCATCGAGAAGCTCAAATGCACCCGCTTCAGCGGCAGGCCGGCAGCAGCCAGCCGTTCGCAAAAGCCATTTACCAATGTTTCCAGGTCGTTGCCCGCCAGCGCCGATTCGTTCAGCCAATCGGCAACCTTATCCATGAGAATGGTGGAAATTTCTGCGTACGATGTGCTCATGCTATCTCGAAACCCGTCGGAAGACGGAACCATTATCCTCTGATCTGCCATAACACAGTCCGTCAACGACCCAACGATAAGACACCCGAAGTCAACAAGGCCGGCCTCGGCGGCAAAAGCGGCGAAGAATATCCCGGATGACTATCCTTGCGGCCAAGGGGAAGGCATAAATGCATCTGTATTCGGTGGCGTTATGTGGCGAGTCAGCCGACGGAGTGCAACCACGATCCTGACACCGCACAAGAAATTCGCCGGCTCAGATGCCGTCAGGCCTTTAGCACTGTCTCTCGGTCCAGCCCGAGGCGGCCAAAAACATTGCGTGTGTCGACGATTAGAGGGGCGTGATCGGCGATCGTCTGATAGTCGATCGCGTCGTGGTCGGTTGCAACGACGACAGCATCGAAATCCTTCAGAGCCGCCTCGGTCAATTCGACCGAGCGGCGCCCCTTGATCGCCATATGCTCCCGCGTGGTCGGTATCTCGGTAACATGCGGATCGTGGAACTCCGCCTTGCCGCCCCATTCCTCGATGAGTTCAATGAGCCGCAATGAGGGGCTTTCGCGGATATCGGGCACATTCTTCTTATAGGCGAGCCCGACGATGAGAATGCGCGAGCGGCTGAGCGCCTTACCACAGCGCCGGTCCAGCGCCTTCGCCAGTTCATCGACCACATGACGCGGCATGGCCGTGTTGATCTCTGCCGCCAGCTCGATGAAGCGGGTCGGCAGTTCGTATTCGCGCGCCTTCCACGTCAGGTAGAAGGGATCGATCGGAACGCAGTGCCCGCCAAGTCCGGGGCCAGGATAGAACGGCATGTAGCCGAAGGGCTTGCTCTTTGCCGCCTCGATCACCTCCCAGATGTCGATGTCCATCGCACCGAGCACGACCTTCAACTCGTTGACGAGTGCTATGTTGACCGAGCGGAAGATGTTTTCCGTCAGCTTGACCGCCTCGGCGGTCGCCGTGGTGGAAACCGGAACGACGGTCTTGACCACGCCCTGGTAGAAAGCCTGCACGAGCGTCGCCGCTTCAATGCCGTCGCCTGCCACGACCTTAGGGATCGTCGCGACTTCGAAGCTGCGGTTGCCGGGATCCTCGCGTTCGGGCGAGAAGCCGAGGAAGAAGTCTATCTTCGACCGCAAGCCGGTTTCTTCCAGTATAGGCTTGATCACGTCATCGGTGGTGCCGGGATAGGTGGTCGATTCCAGCACGACCAGCTGGCCGGGACGCAGATGCTTCGCAATGGTGCCTGCCGTGTTCCTGACAAAGGAGAGATCCGGCTCACGGTTTTTCGTCAGCGGTGTCGGAACGCAGATGATGATGACCTCGCAGACGGCCAGTTCCGCAAAATCCGCAGTGGCGCGGAACCGTCCGCTCGCCACCTGGCCGGCAAGGGCTGTCGACGCCACCGCCTCTATGTAGGATTGGCCGTTGTTCAGGCTCTCGACCTTGTGGGCTTCGATGTCGAAGCCCGAAATCGGGAAGCCGGCGCGTGCGACCGCAACCGCCAGCGGCAATCCGACATAGCCCAGTCCGATCACGCCGACTTGTGCAGCGCGCGTCGAAATCCGGTTTAGAAGATGGTCATATATCGATCGTGAGGCGTCCAAAAATCTGCTTTCCCGTCAATTCGGACAGGCTGTCCGTTCCCGTGGCGAGGCTCACTTGGTCTCAAGGACCATGGCCGAGGCATATTGCGGAAGATCGGTTTCCGCAAGCCGTCATCAAACCGGCACCTTCGCCTTCAGGCTTGCGGCAGCCCTCGCATAGCCGCCGGCCGCGCCATCGATGAAATGAAGGTGGTCGCGCTGCAGCGGCGAAGCGACGAGGCATGTCATCAAGGCCGATTTCTGGCGGTGCAGGCCATAGGTGCAGATGCCCGCCTCTTCCGCCTGTTTCAGCCGGTTCTCGATCCGTTGCAAGACGTCCGAGTCAACGTCGATGGTCATCTTCAAGCCGTCGTCGAACTTCCGGAAATCCGAATTGCTGGCCACGTCGCGTTTGTAGACCTTCGGATCGAACCGACCGATCGTCCACCCGAATCGATCGGCAACGGCCGCTAGCGTCAGCAGGAACAATATCCACAGCTTCGACAACCACCGCAGTCCTGCCGGCGCCACGGCCCTCGCCTCAAGATCGAAGCCGGCGGGCGAAAAACTGTAGGCCGGCCCGTTCACCGGCACTGGATGGCCATCGCGTTCCTGCCTGCCGGCAAGGGCAATGATGTCGGAAACCAGAGACTGAAAACCGCGCAAGTCGCGCGACGGACCCGGTATGGCTATGATCGAGACGATGTCGCCATGCCGTGCTTCGATCGGGTTCCAGCGGCAGGAGAGGCCGGTCAGATCCGGCCGCGCCCCGGCCGGCGCAGGATCGACGCGGTAGCGCCCGGCTTTCATCTCGGTTTCCGCCCAACTGCCACCACCGCCGGCGAACATGGCATAGAAGACCGCTTCGGAGGCTTGGAACCTCGCCACGCGAACGTCGAGACCTTGCGCTCTTATATCTATTATCGGCACGATCGCGGCACGCAAGGTCAGGTCCAGTTCGTCCGCCACCCATCTCTGGACAGCCGCCAGCGCGTTGCGGGTGATCTCCAGCGCCGAGCCGGGAAACGCCACGAGCGCGCCGTCGCCGCCGAAAACAAAGGGAAAATCTTGCCGACCCAGCGCATTGAGCAGCGCCGAAATGACACTGGCCCCGGCCATATTTACGGTTTTATAGCGCCCAGCCTCGATCGCCTTGGTCGAGCCGACGATGTCGGCGGTGGCCAGCGCCCAGCCATCGGGGAGAGGCCGATAGTTGTCGATATCGGCAACGCTTTCGAACTTTGCGAAAACCGGCAGAGAGGCCACAAACGGGTCGGACGCGGCAGGTGTTTCCATGGGCATCAGATAGCACATTCCACTGCTTGAAGGGTGAAGTCGATCATGCTGCGAAATTGACTTGCGCCGGCTTTCGGATGATAGGGTCCGGCAATGCGAATTGCCTTCTACGCGCCGCTGAAGTCACCCAATGATCCCGTTGCCTCAGGCGATCGCCAGATGGCACGGACGCTGATCAAGGCGCTGGAGCATGGAGGGTATAGCGTCGAACTGGCATCCGAATTGCGCCTCTACCTACGCGAACCGGAGCCGAAAAGTTTCGATGCGCTCAAGATCGAGGCCCGAGAGGAAGCCGCGAGGTTGACAAGGCTTTGGGATCGTGACGGCAAGCCCGATCTCTGGTTCACTTATCATCCCTATTACAAGGCACCCGACCTGATCGGGCCCGAGCTGGCGGCGGCCTTTGCTGTCCCCTATGTGACGGCGGAAGCCTCCTATTCGAGGCGGCGCAACGCCGGTTTGTGGGGTGATACGCAAGCGTTGGTAACGCGAGCCGTCGAACAGGCGGCACTGAACATCTGCTTCACGCAAAGGGACCGCCAGGGACTGGCGGATGCGGTACCCGGCGCCACTTTCGGCACGCTTTCGCCCTTCATCGACACATCGGCATTCCGTGAAATTCCGGCACGGGGTTGTCCGACGCGCCTTGTTACCATCGCCATGATGCGCCGGGGCGACAAACTCGAAAGCTATCGCATGCTGGCGCAAGCGCTCGGTTCGATCGGTCACCTGCGCTGGACCATGTCGGTCGTCGGGGACGGGCCTGCCCGTGACGAGGTTAAAGCGCAATTCGCCGGCTTGCCCGCCGACCGTATCGAATGGCTTGGCGCGATTGAGCCGGCCGCCGTGCCGGATGTCCTCTACAGTGGGGGAATTTACGTCTGGCCGGGTTTCGGCGAGGCCTATGGTGTTGCCTATCTTGAAGCACAGGCCGCCGGCCTTCCGGTGGTGGCTCAGGACATCGCCGGCGTGCCGGAGGTCGTGCGGGATGGCCAGGCCGGGTTCCTCACCCCGCCGGGCGATGTGACGGCGTTCGCTTCTGCCATTGAAAGGCTTCTGGCCCGTAACGACGAAAGAACCATCATGGCCGCAGAAGCCAGACGTTTCATCCTCGAGGAGCGCTCGCTCGATACGGCGGCGGCGCGTCTGGCCGAACTTCTTGCGAAGATCCCGGTCTCATGACATCCGATCCGATCTGGCAACCTTTGTTGGAAGAACTGGCGCGCTGGCAACGGGAGGACCGTAAGGCAGAGTTCTGGCTGCGCGATGATGACGCCGTGGATCCAACGCCTGCGCTTGATCGGCTGCTCGACCTCACCGGTGAATTCGGGGTTCTGGTCACCCTGGCCGTCATTCCAGCCCTGACTGATGAGAAGCTTGTCGTCCGGCTTGACGAGGCGCCGCATGCCACGGTCGCCATCCATGGCTGGGCGCACCGAAATCATGCGCCCGAGGACCAGAAAAAGCAGGAACTCGGCCCGCATCGGCCACCCGAGGCGGTGCTCGATGATCTGGCTCGCGGGCTCTCTCGCATAACCGGCTTGCACGGCGCACGTGCCGTTCCGATGCTGGTGCCACCCTGGAACAGGATCGACGCCGGCTTGGTATCCGACCTTGGGTCGATAGGATTTGCGGCACTGTCGGTCTTTGGGCCGCCGAGGCCGGCTTCGCTGGCGGTCATCAACAGCAATGTCGACATCATGGATTGGCATGGCACGCGCGGCTGCCGCGATCATGGCCTATTGGTTCAGGCCGTCGCCGCGCAATTGCGGCATGCATTCGACGGCGGCGAACCGGTCGGCCTGCTCACCCATCATCTCGTGCATGATGAATCGGCCTGGCTTTTCCTCGAACGGCTGTTCGCCGTCACCGCACGCAATGCAGCCTGTGCATGGCATCCGATCAGGACATTGATCGGGCGCAGCGCCAGCAGAGGAAAATAGCTCAGCCCGCTTTGTGCGATAAGACTGGAAATTCGATCGTCTGACCATCCCGCGCGGCAAAAGAGCCGGCAAACCTGTTCTTGGCCAGTTTCTCGATCTCGTCCAGTTCCTCGTCGGTGCGCGCCGGATCGTGGTGAACCAGCGCAAGCTCCCGCGCACGGGCCGCCTCGCAGAGCTTGACCCCCTGTTGCCATGTCGAGTGCCCGTTCCCGCGGTAGCGTTCCATTTCCTCCTCGGTGTAGGCGCAATCGTAAATGACGAGGTCGGCATCTTCGATTAGGCCGAGCACCGCCTGATCGAGTTTACCCGACTCATGTTCGGTGTCTGTGATCACCGCCACGACGCGGCCACCCCATTCGACCCGATAGCCTATACAGCCACCGGGATGGGTGAGACTGCCGGTTCGGATCACCACCCCTTCACGCGGCCGAAGCACGTCTCCTGACACGAAATCGCAATAGTCGAGGCTTGCCTTGCAGACGTCCAGTCTCACCGGAAACCAAGGCGGCCGCATGAACTCATCGACCATCTGTCGGGTCGTCATGCGTCCTGCAAGATGCCCGGACCAAAGCCTGACTTTGACGCTGCGGTCATAGATCGGCTTAAATGCCGGCAGCCCGATGATGTGGTCATAATGGCAGTGGGTGAAAAACAGGTCGAAATCGGTCACGCCCGACGCCCGAAGCGCCCAGCCGGCAGGCCGCAAGCCGGAGCCGGCGTCGAACAGAAGCGTATGCTTGCCGCATCGCATCTCAATGCAGATCGTGTTGCCGCCATAGCGGGAGAAGTCTGGCCCCGATACCGAAATGCTGCCGCGGACGCCCCAAAACCTGACCAGGAAAACGTCGTCGTCCATGCAAGCCCTTCATAGTCCGCTAGGTCATCGTAGCCAAACAACTGCTGCTAGGCGAGACAGGTTTTCCTCCTGATGACCTTGTCCATGAGAGGTCAGTGCCATCACGACGGCAAGGATCGGCGCAAATCATTCGTTATTTAGCGCTTCGTGCGTCGATCAGATCCGCGGTCGTATGGCTTAGGCGATCGGCGAGAACCCGAACCATCTCGACGGTCATTTCCGGGAACTCCTTCATAAGCCTCAGGAAATGATCCTTGCGAATTCTCAAGGCTTCCACCGGACTTGCGGCTCTGACGGTGGCCGTGCGGGAGCTGTTGCACAATATGGCGATCTCGCCAACGATCGAATTTGGCAGCAGTTCGGCAACTTTTATCGGTCCGCTCTCGGAATCGACCAGAATATCGGCCTTGCCTGAAAGGATGACATAGGCGGCGTCTCCCTCGTCGCCCTGCCGGAAAAGGATCTGGCCGGCGCTGTAGCTTACGCGATCAGATGTGAACGCAAGCAGCTTGAGCTTTGCCGGCTCGATGCCAGAGAACAAGGGAACGCGTTGCAGCATTCCGACCTCATCCTTGAGCAGCATTGTCGCAAACCTCCCAAAATTCACGTCTGCCAGACTAGAACAACCGACATCCAGATGGAATCAATTCTGCTTGCGGATAGCGGGACGAACCGCGCGAACGTGGCGGCCTGATCAGTTGGAAACCTTAATCTCTTGAGCTTGCAGCAAGTTCCCATCGGCGGAACGATCCCATCTGAATGTCCGGGCTCTATGACAGCAGTTCCTTGAAAATACCGCTCCCCGCCAAAAGCGTCTCGTGTGGTCCGTCTTCCACCAAACGACCCGAGTCGAAGACGACAACGCGATCGAACATCATCGCCATTGCCGGATTCGTCACGACCCACACAATTGCCGGCGAACGGCCGTCGCGTCTGGCTTCCTCGAGCACGTTTTGCAGCACCTTTTCTTGTACGCGCTGGTCGAGCGCCGACAGCGGCCGGTTGAAAATGAGAAAATCGGGACGCTTGAGCAGGGCCCGGGCAACATCGAGCTTCTGTCGCTGTCCACTGGTCAACCGCCTGCCGCCGGCGCCGACGTTGAAGTCCAAGCCGACATCCAGCAGTTCGGCATAAAGCCCCAGTTCATCAAGAATATCATAGACAATGGAGCGTATGCGGTCCGGCGCATCGGGATGGTTGCTGCCCAGACGCCCGAACAGGACATTGTCCATGACAGTAGCCGCAGCAATGTATTTGGCAGGATCGTAGCGTTCGACGGCGTTTTGCAGCTCGGGCGGCAGGTCTTCATAGAACTGGTTGCGTGCGGCGACGATCTTGTTCATCAATTCGTCGCTGAGCAGGCCGAAGCGATGCCGGGGCTCGATATAGGCAAAGCTCAGGGTGACGATCATGGCGCGGTCGTTCTCCGAGACCGTCTCGTAGGGACGGTTCTTGAGCCGTTGCAGCAAGGTTTCGTAGGCTGGTATCTCCTCGGCGCTCATGAAGGCGAGCTGCTGGAAGAACTGGTGATCGGGCGGTAGGTCGGCAAACAGCTCGATCGCTTGTTTGGCGATATCCATGCCCATTTCGTAGAGCATGCGATCGAGGCCGGCTTGCATCAGCACCGACGCGAAATAAGGATTGGCCGCCAGGGCCCTGTCGGCCAGCTCCGGGCCGGCGGCAGCGCCGAAGAGCAGGTTCTGGCCGATTGTTGCTTCCTTATTGTAGGCGCCCGGTTCGAAAGGAACCACCAGTCCGCTCAATCCTTCGTGTTCCAGCCGGGTTCGCAGCGCCGCACGCAATTCGACGATCCGCCCGGCAAGTTCCGTGTGACGCGTGAGGTCGGCCGAAGAACGCAAGCCTAGATCCAAAATGTCGCGCGACAGAAGAACCGCGTCGAGCACCTGGCGCACGGCTTCAAAGAGGTCGTGCGGGCCGGTAGCGCCGACGGAAGCATAGTCGATCCAGTCGCTGTGGATATCAAGGTCCGGGTTGCCTGATCGGCGCGCCTCGTGGATGTTCCAGCGGTGCTGGTCCGCCGCGGCACCGTCATAAGTCACCGACGTCAGCGGCGCATGCTTCAACCCGTAGAGCAGATTGTCGCGGAGGCTTGCCTGGAACAGGAAAACATCCGACGAGGCATAGGACATGCGCCGACCGGTCACTGCTTCGGGGAGTTCAAGCAGGTCGTCGGCACCCGAAGCGACCCTTCCGCTTTCCGGCCAGTTCAGCCGCGCGAAGGCCTCTGCAAGCGCCTCCGCTCCACCTGTTGAGGTGCTGACCAGCGCCACCGTCTCCCCCGGCTTGACCTGGAGAGAGATACGGTCGAGGAGCATTGCACCGCCATCGTCTGCCATGGACAGACCGATCGCCGACAGGGGGTTGGTCATCGGACCGGGATCGTCGATCGTCAGTGCCCCGATTCGCGGCGCAATGAGACCCTCGACGGTGAATTGTTCGACGACCTGCTGGTATTTGACCTGGACATCCTGCCGGTCCTGATCCCAGTCGATCAGTTCCTTCATCGGTCCGGGCAGGTCCTTGTAGGCGCCGATCACGGCCACGAGCTGACCGACGTCCAGCCGCCCCCGAATGACCAGATACCCGCCGACCATGTAGAACAGAAAGGGCGTGATCTGCGCGAGAAAATTGTTGAGGAACTTCACCATGAATTTCCATTGGTAAAGATCGAAGCGGATCTTGAAGATGAGCCCGAGCCGGGCAGCTATGTCGGCACGCTCGTAGTTTGACGTATCATGGACGTGAACCGCGCCGATGCCGTCGACGATTTCGCCGACGCGGCCCGATAGCGCGCGCGCCGTCAACTGCCGTTTGCGCCCGAGCACGATCAGCCGCCGCCGCATTCGCGGGATCAGCACGATCTGGATCAAGACGATCACGGCGGCGATCATTCCGAGCCAGAAGTTCTGGACCACGATGAACAGCATGGCCGTCACCGCCTGGCCGCCGAGCAGCACCGGCTGCAGGAAAGCATCGCCGATGAAACCGCCCAGCGGCTCCACCTCGTCCTTCACCATGGTTGCCACCTCGGCGGATTTCACGCGCTTGAAATAACGCGGCGGAAACCGCAGCACACGATCGACCAGTTCGAAGCGGATACGGCGCAGCATCCGTTCACCGAGGCGGCCCTTGTAGGTGTTGATGTAGAATTTGAACAGGCCGTTGATGATGACCAGCAGGAGGAACACAAGGCTCAGGGCAAGCAGCGTCGTCGTGCGGTCGAGCTGAAAGCCAGGAAAGAACTGGACTTCTCCGATGAACGGCAGGTTATAGTGTAGCCTCATGAATGGCTGGGTCGCGCCCGGCTGCTCGAAGCCGCGACCTTGGATCGGGCCGTTGACAATCAACTTCGGCAGGTCAAAGGACATGAAATACGGGATCATCGAAAGCAAGACGATAACCAATATCCAGAGCTGCTGCTTCTTGGTGTGCGTCCAGATATAGCGAGCCAGGCTGGGTTCCATATGCGACTGTGGACCTTCAGTTTAAAGAACAAAGTAAAAGCATCAGCTGGTGGACGGCGCATCGGCAATCATCACCGGCGACATGTTCGAAGCCTGCGAGGCGGCTTGGCGGGGCAAGATTGCGTTGTGTCGCCCGAAATCCCAACGTACAAGGCGAATATGATGGATGTCACGCAACCGCGCAATGCCGGCATGGACGGGCACGAGCAGGCCTTGGACCTCACGCGGGGAATTGCTGCCTATGTCAACCACCCTCTCGTGGCAGGGCTGGCGCGCGTCATCGCCAAACATCCGAAGGCCGACATCGCCAACGCCTTCAACCACAAGCAGGTGGCCTGCAAGATGTGGGCGCTTGACAGGCTGTTCGAAAGCTGCGGCGGGCGCTTCGGGCGCATATGGGTTCTGGGCGGATGGTACGGCATATTGCCGGCAATGCTTTTCAACGACCCCCGCTTCGATATTGCGGCAGTCGATAGCATCGACATCGATCCCGAAGTCGCGCCAGTTGCCCGGACCCTCAACCGGGAAGCCGGCGGCCGGTTCCGGGCGCTAACAGCAGATATGTACGCACTCGACTATGCGGCCGGGCCGTCCGATCTGATAGTCAACACGAGCTGCGAGCACATAGCCGATCTGCGTGCCTGGCTTGCCCTGCTTCCGCGGGGCACGAATGTACTGCTGCAATCAAATGACTATTTCAGCGAGCCGACGCACATCAACTGCGTGGCTTCACTTGCAGCTCTCGAAGCAATGGCGGCGCTGCGGGAGATACGATTCTCTGGCGAACTACCGACAAAAAATTATTCGCGCTTCATGCTAATTGGAACTGTTTGATGCATTTAGGACAACGACATGCATCAAAACAAAGACTTAAAGCGCGGCGCCTGAATCCGGTTCAGCGCGACGCGCTTTAGGCCCCACCATCTGCTTGATCATGTCCTATTCCGAGACCGGGCCCCATTTTAGGGACCGTGTTCGATGCCGCTCGCACAGGATTTGCGCCGAGTGACGCGCCCCTTCCAGATCGAGACGATGCGCCGACGGCCTCGGTGCCACAAGCGCCTGTTCGATCGCCTGCGCCAAACCTTCAGGCGTCAGGTCCTTTTCCATGAGCACCGTTGCAAGCCCGAGTTCTTCGAGCATCAGGGCGCGAACTGTTTGTTCGGTTTCCCCGCCGGCTGCAAACGGCACGAGCAGGGAGCGACAACCCGCGCGCAGGACATCGCAGACCGTGTTGTAACCCGCCTGCGAGACCGACAGGCGGGCACCGGTCAGCAAGCTGGCAAAATCCTCGCGGAAGCGGAAGATGGACAGGCCTGGCGGGGCATCGCGTGCGATCGCGTCAAACTCGTCTTTCGGCAGGTTGGGGCCGGTGATCAAACACCATTTCCAGCCATTGTTGGCATTCCGCGCCGCTGCGATGGTGGAACCGACAAGGCCCCTTCCGGCAGCCCCGCCGCCAACCGACACCAGAATGTCGAAGCGCTCGGTGGCCGCGGGCGATGGCGGCGCGGCAACGAGCCCTGTGTAGGTGACCTCGGCCCTGATTGCCCCAGCCAGCGGAAATGTCTTGTCGATGGTTGCGAAAGCCGGATCGCCGTGGACCATGACAAGGTCGAAATGCCTGTTGATGAGATCGACCGTTTCCTCATTTCGGCCCGGCTTGACGCGCTCCTGAAGGATATCACGGACGGACGTCACCAGCAGCGGCCTGGGCGACGTCGCGTCGATGGCCTCGATCAGCGGCAAGAGTTCGAAACGCATCTGCCGGCGTCCAAATGGAAACGCCTCGACAATGACGATATCAGGCCTGCAATCCAGGAATGCCTGCAGCAGCATTCCTGAACGCCGTTTCTTGAAATCATCGTCGATGGGTTTGCCCTGCAGGTCGACAAGTCCGGAAAATCCTTCATCACCGGAGGTGACGGGTGGCAGGGACACAGATTTTACACCCAGTCCTGGAAACCCCGCGATCGACGCTCCGCCAGTCACCACGGTTACGTCAAACCCGTCATCGACCAGCGCCGCCGCAATGCGGCTGGCGCGCGCGAGATGGCCGATACCGAGGAGGTGCTGGACATAGAAGAAAGCGCGCAGTCGCTTCATTCGGCGGCCCGCCACTCCCGCTCGAACAGTTCCTTGAGCTGTCCAATGCTAGCCATATGGTCGAAATTGCAGCGCACGCACTGCTCCGCGGCGTCGCCGAGGCGGGCGCGCAGCACGGGATCACGGATCAGGCGCTCCAGCGCCTCTGCCAGGGCAATTGGGTTTTCCGTCGGAACCAGCAGCCCGGTTTCATCCGGCGATAAAAGCTCCGGCACGCCGGAAATATCGGTCGACACGCAGGCAAGCCGCTGGCTGGCCGCCTCCACCAGGACATTCGGCAGACCGTCCCGGTCGCCATTTGCGGTGATCCTGCAGGCCAGGGCGAAGATGTCGGCGAACCGGTAGTGCTCAAGCACCTCCTCTTGCGCGAGCGCGCCCTTCCAGGAGACGCGTCCATCCAGTCCGAGCTTTTGCGCCAGCGCCTTGAGCCGTTCCAGTTCCTCGCCGCCGCCGATATGCTCGAAACGCCACGCCAAATCGCCAGGCAAGAGGGCAAGGGCCTCCAGCAAGGTATCGTAACCTTTCTTTGCAACGGCGCGCCCGACGCTCAGAATGATGACCGGTTCGTCCGGCGCCGAGCCGTCACGCTGTTTTCGCGCCTCGCCGAAACTGCCGAAGCGATCAAGGTCGAGCCCATGGTAGCTCAGATGCACGGACGAGTTGCCATTGGCGAGTTCGTTCAGACGGTCGAAGCCGGTTTTCGTGCAAGTGACCGTCCAGCGCGCCGAGGAAAGCTTGCCGGCCAGATCCCAGTCCGCCGAAGTCCAGATGTCCTTGGCATGGGCTGAGCAGCTCCAGGGCAGACTACGAAGCAGGCTGGCATAGCGCGTCACCGAGGCCGGCGTGTGCGCGAAATGTGCATGCAGCCATCCCGCGTCTTGCGGCCATTCGGCCGCCAGCACGAGCGCTTGCCCGAAGCGGCGCACGCGATTGCGCGTAAAGTCGCGGGGGATATCGGCAGCCAGCGATCCGAGCGCGCGCCAGAACCCCGGCCGCAGCAGATAGGCAAACAGCGAGCGAACCACGCGCAGCGGCTCGTGATGCAGATATTCCGGCAGATAATGGACGGGCGCTTTGATCTCGTCATGCACGGGGTGGCGTTTTGCGTCGGTCGGCCGCCTGAGCGCGACGAGTATCAGGTCGAATCCCGCGCGCTCCAGACCGAGCAGTTCCTGCGCGATGAAGGTTTCCGACAGCCGCGGATAGCCCTTCAGAACCACGACGATCTTGCGACGTTGCAACTCAGCTCATTCCCTCAATGACCGAAAGGTGAGGGCTGGCCCGCCGATCGAGCAGTTCTGCAACGATTTCGGAAATATGAGGCAGCCCTTCCAGCCTCAGATGCGGATTGCTCTGGGATGGGCGGGGCCGGTCCGGTAGCGCCACCAGTGCATCGGCAAACCGCTGGGAATCCTTGGCTTCGTCCGGCAAAAGCATCTCGATGAGGCCGAGTTCGGCTGCGCGCCGAGCGCGGATCAGTTGTTCCTGGCGGGGCTCGACGCGCGGCACGATCAGCGCCGGCTTGTCGAAAGACAGTATCTCGCAATAGGTGTTGTAACCACCCATTGCCACTACCGCCTTGGCGCCGGCAATCAGGTCTTCCATGCGGTTGTCGAACTCGATCATCTTGACGCAGGGGATCTTGGACCCCTTCTTGAGCAGCTTGTTGCGCTTGCGCGCCGGCATGTAAGGCCCAAGCACGATCAGCGCCCTATGCTGCAATTGCGGGTCCTGCTGATAGGCATCGATGACGTCGTGGATCAGTTCCGCGCCGTCACCGCCGCCCCCCGTGGTAACGAGGATATACTCGCCCTCGGGCCGGTGGCCGGGCAACTCGTTCCGCTGCAGGCTCCGTTGCAGGAAGCCGACGAACCGCATCTTTGCCCTGACAGCCGGCGGCACATCCAAGCCGGTCAACGGATCGTAGAAATCCGGCGGGCCATAGGCCCAGACCTTGTCGTAGAACAGGCCTATCTTGCGCATCACATCCCTGCGTGCCCACTCTGCTTCGAGCAGATGCGGCGCATCCATCACCTCGCGCAGGCCAAGCACGAGCGTGGTACCTCGCGTCTTGAGGTAGGACAGCGTGTCCTCGATCTCACCGCGCAGGCCGAGCGGTTCCTTGTCGACGATGAAGATTTCCGGCCGGAAGGTCTCGGCTGTGTGGCGGATGATCGACTGCCGCATCCTGAGCGTCTCATGCAGATCGATATCCTTTTCCAGCGAGGTGTATTCGCCGTTGCGCAACTTGATGACGCTGGGGATCTTCACGAAGTCGACACGGGCGCGATAGTCGAAGGCGCCGGCGATAGGCGCGCCTGAAATGATCAGCACCTGAAGTCCGCGGAAATCCTCGACCAGCGAATGCGCGATCGTCCGGCAGCGCTGCAAGTGGCCGAGCCCGAACGTGTCGTGGCTATACATGAGAATTCGAGCGTCTTGTACGTGCTGCGTCATTATTGAACGTCTTTCAGAATTCTCGCGTTGAGAGCCGGGGACGACCCGCTGGATTCGAAACCACCCTCGCGAGCCCACCGACCTGTTGTGAAACATGAGGGCAAAATTTTCAATTTGTATTCCTCAAGGGGTCCATATGCTGAAGCGGGAGCCGCACCCGCTCAGTTGCCCGCTTGCCACGGATCATGAAGAACCTGCACCATTCGCTGGTATTGATCATCCCCGATTGCCGGCTTGATCGCTGATAAGTCGCGGCCGCTTTTAAGATGGAATCGCTCCAACTTCCATTGCCACGTCGGTGACGTGGCGTTCGGCTGGGTCAAACCAACGGATTCCGTCTTGCGGGCTTGGTATTTGTCTGACATAGTTTACCATCTCCTAATGTTGCAGTGGGTAATTGGGGCACAGAAATGGCGAAGGAATCTTCGAGTGCCGCTTCTTCGGCAAGTAAAGCGGACGCAAATCTGATAGGTAATGCAGAGGGAAACGGGCTGAACTTCATGGCTTCCCAGGCTCGCGAGGGCGGGGCCGGCGGTGATGCTCCAGGTGTCGACAAGATACGCGATCTTTTGTTCGGCAATCAGATGCAGGACTACGACCGCCGTTTCTCCAAGCTTGAAGAGCGGTTCCTGCAACGCTTCAAGGATGTCGAGTCCGAAACCAAGCGCAATCTTGAAACCTACGAGTCGAATGCCAAGAAGCAGGTCGACTCGCTGGCGACGCAGTTGCGCAACGAAAAGGATGCGCGCGCCGAGGCCGACAAGGAGATCGACCGCAATCTTCGCGATCAAAACCAGGCGCTCGAAAAGCAGGTGCGCGCCTTGTCGGACCAATTGAGCGAGCTCGAGCGCGAATTCGCGGATCGCATGAGCAGAAGCGACCATTTGCTGCGCGAGGAAATCAAGCAGAAGAACGAAAGCGCTCAAATGCTGATGGAGAAGATCTTTTCCGATCTAAGCAACGTCAAGACTGACCGGAATCTTCTGGCCGGCCTGTTCGTCGAGGTCGCGAAATGTCTCAACCAGGATCCCGTCGGCAGCAAGGGCAATTCGGAGCGTGGCTGGAAAGTGAGTTGATCGGAACTTGACGTCGAGCGTCGAACCAATCAGCCTATCTCAAAGACAAGCTTCGAACGATACCGGTATTGATCGCGAGGCTTTGGCCCGCCTTTTGGTGGAAATTGCCCGGAACGTCGATCCGGACAACCGTGCCCTTTACGAAGGCGTTCCGGCCGCCGATCATCGGCTTGAAAGGCTCCGCCAACTGCTCGTCGGCGGCGAGATCTCGGAGCTGTCACGCGTTACGCACCTGCTCGACGAACCCGAGCAGCTTGCCGCCGCGGTGGGAAACGTTCTGCCCGAAGCAACGGCGCGCGCGTCCCATGCGCAACTCGGCGAGGCCCTTGCCCCGGCCGTCGAGAGAGCCGCGCAGCGGTCCATCCAAAAGAACCCGAACACGCTGACCGATATATTGTATCCGGTTTTTCTGCCGGCCATTCGCAAGTCGATCGGCGAAAAGATCGACCAGACCTTCCAGTCGTTGAATGAGTCTCTGAGGCATATATTCACTTGGCATGGGTTGAAGTGGAGGTTTGAAGCCTGGCGAACGGGGACAAGCTTCTCGGCAGTTGTTCTCAAGCATTCTCTTATCTATCGCGTGGAACATGTCTTTCTCATCAGTCGCGCTTCTGGGCTCCTGATTGCGCATGTAACATCCCAAGACGCAACCAGCGAAGACCCTCAACTGATTTCCTCGATGCTGAGCGCCATCCAGGATTTTGTGAAGGACTCTTTCAAAGAGAAGGAAAACAGTGGCCTCGACACCATCCGGTTTGGGGAACTTCGCCTCTGGTCGGAAGTCGGACAGTTTGCGACCCTGGTTGCGGTGATCCGGGGAAATCCTCCGGAGGAACTGCATGAAGTCATCCGCGACGTACTGCTTCGCATCCATCAAGAATCCTCGCGAGCCCTGGAGCGGTTCGACGGCGATAGTTCCCAGTTGCCCGGCGTGGAGACGCAGTTGCAGACCTGCGTCGAGCTGCAGCACATAGATACGAAAGAGGGATTTCCGTGGCTGGTGGTGACGGCGGTCCTGCTGGCATTGATCGTGGGGGGCGGCTGGTTCTTTCTGTCCTGGCAATCCGCACACCGCTGGCAGACCTACCTGTCGCGGCTGGCAGCCCAACCGGGTATCGTCGTTTCGGACCAAAAAATCCGTGGCGGCGAGTTCTATGTCGCCGGCCTGCGAGACCCGCTCGCCGCGGACCCACAGTCGCTGCTGCCGGGAACGGAGGTCGATCCCGCCCGCGTTCATTCAAACTGGCACTTCTATCAGAGCCTCGAGCCGGAATTCGTGCTGAAGCGGCTGTCGGCGTCGCTGGCGCCGCCGGATTCGGTACGACTCTCGGTCGTCGATGGTCGCATCGTTGCCGAGGGTGAGGCGACCACCACGTGGATCGACCGGGCGCGGGCCGCTGCCCAGCAGCTTTCGGCAGGCGGCCCAGTCTTCGACATTTCCGGGGTCAGCGATGTGAGCGCCGAGGAGCGCTGGCAGGCCTACGTGTCGCAACTGGAGACCCAGCCTGGCATCATCGTCGCCGATCACAACGTGCGCGACGGCCAATTCTACATTACAGGTCTGAGAGACCCGCTTGCCGCCGACCCAAGGTCGCTGTTGGCGGGAACGCAGGTCGATCCCGCGCGTGTTCATGCAAGCTGGCAATTCTACCAGAGCCTTGAGCCGCAGTTCGTGCTTAAACGGCTGACGGCCTCGCTTGCTCCGCCGGATTCGGTGCGGCTTTCAGTCGTCAATGATCGCATCGTTGCCGCGGGTGTAGCCACCACCGCGTGGATCAACCGGGCGCGCGCGGCCGCCCAGCAGCTTTCAGCCGGCGGCCCGGTCTTCGACATTTCCGGGGTCCGTGATGTGAGCCCCGAGGAGCGCTGGCAGGCCTATGTGTCGCGCCTGGAGGCGCAGCCCGGCATCATCGTCGCCCAAGAGAATGTGCGCGATGGCCAATTCTATATTGCCGGCCTGAGAGACCCGCTTGCCGTCGACCCGCAGTCGCTGCTGTCCGGGACACAGGTCGATCCCGCGCGCGTTCATGCCAGCTGGCAATTCTATCAGAGCCTTGAGCCGCAGTTCGTCTTGAAGCGGCTAACGGCGTCGCTGTATCCGATGGATAAAGTGCGACTTTCAATCGTCAAAGGTCGCATTGTTGCCGAGGGTGAGGCTCCCGACACCTGGATAGATCGGGCGCGCGCAGCGGCAAGACAGCTGTCAGAAGGCGGGCCGGAGTTCGACATCTCCAAGGTTCGTGATGTGAGCCCCGATGCACGCGCGGCGGAGCATTGGCAGTATTATGTGTCGCGACTTGAGGCTGAACCGGGAATCATCGTCGCTCAGCAATCGGCGAGGGGCGGAGATTTCTACATTTCCGGTCTGAGAGATCCTCTTGCCGTCGACCCAAAAGCTCTGCTGTCCGGAACACAGGTCGATCCCGCTCGCGTTCATTCACAGTGGCAATTCTATCAGAGTCTTGATCCGAAGTTCGTGGTGAAGCGGCTGACGGCGTCGCTGTCCCCGCCGAAATCGGTTCGGCTTTCGATCGTCCAAGGTCGCATCGTCGTTGTGGGCGAGGCACCTGCCGGCTGGATCAGCCGAGCGCGGGCCGCCGCCGACCAACTTTCGGCGGACGGAGTGGTTCTGGATGTCTCGCAGCTGAGCGAGCTAAACCTTGCAGAGCTTAATCAGTTGAGAGAGGCCATCCAGACGACCGATATTTTCTTCTCTTCCGGTAGAGTTGTCCCGGGACCGGAGCAGACGCCGGTGCTCGACAGACTGGCTGATCAGCTGAAGGAATTCGCAGAAAATGCCCACAAGGCAGGCGTGACGGCGCGGTTCATGTTGACCGGCCATTCGGACATAACGGGTCGCGAGACGGCCAACGCGTCGATCAGCGCCGCCCGCGCCGAGACAGTTCGCGCGCTTCTCAACAAGCGCGGCGTCGCTCCGGAACTCCTGCAGGTTCGGGGCGCCGGCACCTTCGAGCCGGCGGTGCCCGAAAATGAAAATAGCCGAACTGGGAACTCCACCAATCGCCGGGTTTCGGTTACGGTGAACCTAGAGTAGCGCGGAGCCCAGGATGCTGCAAAAAAAGATCTGCATGTTGGGCGGGTTCGCCGTCGGCAAGACCAGCTTGGTGCGCAGGTTCGTCCAAAGCATCTTCTCGGAAAACTACCTGACTACGGTCGGCGTCAAGATCGACAAGAAGAGCGTCGCGTTTCCGGACAAGACAGTGGACCTGATCTTGTGGGATCTGGCCGGCGAAGACGATATCGGCTCGTTCCGCGTCAGCTATGTGCGAGGCGCGACCGGGCTCGTGCTGGTCGCCGATGGAACCCGGCCAGCCACTCTTGCGGTGGCGCTCACGCTGCGCGAACGGTGCGAGGCCGAATTCGGCGCCATGCCGTTCATATTGCTGTGCAACAAGTCCGACCTGACTGATCGGTGGGCGGTACCGGAGGGCGAGATCGACGAACTCAAGCAACGTGGATGGCAGATCTATCTGACGAGCGCGCTTTCGGGCGAACATGTCGACGATGCGTTTCGTCAGCTTGCTTCGATGGTCGCCAACTAGACCATGTCCAGTTTGCCGAAAGAAGTCAGAAGCTGGATATACGACTTCTTCTCGAATGAGCGCTTCGCAGCTTATCTGATGATCGATACCCGGCAATGCATAGAAGCCAAGGGCGGCAATCTCGACTTTTACGGGCTCTCGTCGCTTCGCCTCGGCGAGCCCGTTGCCCAGCAGCTTGAATTCATGGAAGGGCTGCTGCCTTGCCCCGAGCTTCCATTCCATATGCCTATGATGGAACTGCCCGGCGGGCATGTCGCGGACCTTCACTTCTTTGGCGATGGCGACTCGGTGTGGCTGGTCTTTCTCGACGCCACGCCCGAACGCGACCACCAGCAGCGGCTTCAGCAGAAGGCATACGAAATGACGCTTCTGCAGGAGAGGGAGCGTCAACTCAATGCGAAGCTGCAATCGACGAATGAGGCATTGAGGGAGAGCCAGGAGGGTTTGTCGCGCGAGTACCGGCGCGCCGAATCCCTGCTCCTTAACATTCTTCCGGCCTCGATCGCGGAGCGGCTGAAGGCGGACGAGCAAATTGCAGACAACCACGCGGAGGTCAGTGTGCTCTTTGCCGACATCGTCGGTTTTACGGAAAGAGCGCGGAGCGTCGGAGCCACGACGACGCTCGCTATCTTGAATTACTTCTTCAGGGCTGCGGATCTGCTCTCGGAACAGCATGGCTGCGAAAAGATCAAGACCATCGGCGATTGCGTCATGGCGGTCGCTGGCCTGCCCGTCGCGCGACCAGATCACGCGCACGCCCTTGCACATTATGCGCTCGAGCTGCGGGAGGCGGCCAGGTGCGAGCGCTTCGCAGGAGAACCGCTAAGCCTTAGAATTGGAATTCACTCAGGGCCAATCGTCGCGGGCGTCATCGGCAAAAGGCGGTTCGTCTATGACCTGTGGGGCGACACCGTCAATCTCGCCGCGCGCATTCAAAAAGCCGCAGAGCCCGATGAAATCCGTATTTCGGATGCGACTCATCAATTGCTTGGGCCGGAATTTGCTTGCGAGCCGCTCGGGGAAACGGAATTGCGTGGCACAGGTCGCGTGCGAATGTGGCGGCTCTAGGCACCTTTACGCTTGCCTCGAAGGCATCCTATTTTGGAGGGCAGCAGCCACTCGCGGGCATAGAAATGTCGGTACTGCCTTTTGTAAGAATTTACGCGCCGCTCAACGCGGTGCTGGCTGCGCCTGGGCTTCTGGCGGTGGCTGGGCTCACGATACCGGACATGTCCGGACGAAGCAGGCTGGCTCTGGCTGTGGTGCTCGCTGTCATTTGGGGCGCCTATCTCCTGCAAATGGCCGCGACGCTGCTCAAGCGCCAGGCGGTAGACGCTAGGGACAGGACGCCGGCAATCGCCATCGATGTGCTCGCGGTCTTGGTTCCACTCGCCGCATTTCTGCTCGTTGGCACGCCCGACCGGAGCCTCTACTGTGCTGTCTGGCTCCTGAAACCGCTGCGCGACTCGACTTTCTTCCCGGTGCTGGGCAGGGTGCTGGCCAACGAAGCGCGCAACCTGATCGGCGTTACCACGCTCTTCGGCGTCGTTCTGTTCGGTGTCGCTCTCGCGGGCTATGTCATCGAGCGCGATATCCAACCGGAAAAGTTCGGCAGCATCCCCCAGGCAATGTGGTGGGCGGTGGTCACGCTGTCCACCACCGGCTATGGCGACGCTATTCCGCAAAGCTTCGCTGGCCGTGTCCTTGCTGGGGCTGTCATGATGAGTGGCATCGGCATCTTCGCCCTCTGGGCAGGCATTCTTGCCACCGGCTTCTATCAAGAAGTCCGTCGCGGGGACTTTGTCCGTAATTGGCAATTGGTCGCCGCCGTGCCGTTGTTTCAGAAGCTCGGACCGGCCGTGCTGGTCGAGATCGTGCGCGCGTTAAGACCTCGCACCGTGCCGGCGGGCGCCGTGATCTGCCGCAATGGCGAGAGCGGTGACCAGATGTTCTTCGTCGTGGAGGGGCGCGTCAGCGTCGCAACACCGAATCCGGTGGAGCTTGGCCCTGGCGCCTTCTTCGGCGAGATGGCGCTGATCAGCGGCGAACCGCGTATGGCGACCGTCAGCGCCGCAACGGCGGTCTCACTGCTATCGCTGCACTCGTCGGATTTCCAGATGCTATGCGGCAGCAGCCCGGAGATCGCGGAAATCATCCGCAAGACCGCGCTCGAGCGGCGCGGCGCGGCGCCGATGCCTTGACGGTACTACGAGGTACAACTGCGGGACATGTCCATTCCGGCCCCGAATTTCGACCTGGGTAAGGGCGCCGGTTTTTTCGCCATGAGCGTAGACCTCGGTGCGTGTCGGGAAGAAGCTGGTCGGCTGCGTTGTCTCCCTGTTAAAGATTGCCGCCCTGGATCAGAGCTGGAGGGCTCAAATGAGTTCGCCCCTGGTGGCTATGGGTATTGCCTTGCCGATTACCCAAAAAAGGCGAGTTTCGACCGATGGCGATGTATCAAGTTTCTGGCGCAACGGGATGTCTTCAGGACACCGCGACGCGGGTGGTCTTTTCAGTATAGCGAGGCGGTACTCGGCCGTGGAGGGCGTACGACAGCGACATGACCGCGTCCACCCGAACAATTGAGGTAGCAATGCAGCCGGCCAGATCCTCGATCTTGGGCATTAACACTACAGTTGCGGATATCCGCGCCGTTTGTAGTGACAGATGGATGCCGCGGCCTGATGTCGTCGTCGCCACAGCGACCAGGCGATGATGAAGGGCTTTTGTGTCGGTGGGAAGATGAGGATCCGGGCGAGGAGATAGCGGATCTCGGGGACGCTCGGAACGAGCGCAGTCATCCGAATCAGGCGGCGATTGACCCTTTGGACTCGTTTCGTTCGGTTTGCTCCATGCGCTGCGGCGAAGATCGGCCGATAGTTTGGACAGGAACGCCAGGGCGGTCATGCATAGGCTCATGTGGCGATGCCATCCGTGCCAGGACCGAGCCTCGCAATGATCAAGTCCGAGATCATCCTTGGCGCGCTCAAAGCACTCCTCGACCGCCCAGCGCAGGCCGGCCGCTGCCACCAATTCGGCCAAGGAGGAACCGGGCGGGGCGAAGACCAGGTAGTAGGCTTTTTCTCCGGATGTCGATCGCTTGCGGCGGACGAGAAGCCAATGCTCGAAGCCGCCTTTTGACGTCCAGGGGCGGCGGATGCGTGCCCAGTCGCAGCCGGTCAATCTCGAGTTGCTCCGGCTTCATCTGCCCGTGGCGGGGAAACGCATGCTGCGGATCCGTCGACAGATCGCGCACCCATTTGCGCAGCACGTTCTCGTGGACATCGAGGTCGCGGGCAGCCTGGGCCACCGCAACGCCCCGATCCTTGATCAATCTCACCGCCTCAAGTTTGAACTCGCGGCTGAACTTTCTTCTTTGCATTCCCACTCTCCAGTTCCGTCAAACACCTTATCTCGGTGTCCACGAAACCGGCAGCAGGCCAAACGGCGGCTCTGCGCCAAGAAGTGGGCTTGGCGATCGCGCGGCCACCGAGCGAGCGGTCAGTGATAGTAAATGCCGCCGTCGACGTTGAGCGCCTGGCCGGTGACAAAGGCCGAGAGATCGGAGGCGAAAAACAGCGCCGGTCCGACGATATCTTCCGGCGCGCCGAGGCGCTTCAGCGCCGCGACCTCCTCCCAATGGCGGATCGCCGCTTCGCTGCCCAGATTGTTCTTGCCCATCTCGGTCAGGATGATGCCGGGGCAGATCGCGTTGACGGTGACGCCGTCCATGCCGACTTCCTGCGCCAGGACACGGGTGAGCGTGATCACCACCGCCTTGGTCGCGGCGTAGTGGCCCTGTGTCGGCACGCCCTGCCGGCCGGCGATCGAGGCGATGTTGATCACCCTGCCCGACTTCCTGGCGCGCATATGCGGCAGCACCGCCTGGCACATCATCAGCACGCCCTTGGCGTTGACGTCGAAATGCGCGTCCCAATTGGCCTCGTCGAGATCCTGGAGCAGGCTGGGCTTCAGGATGCCGGCATTGTTGACCAGCACGTCGATGCTGCCCGCAGCCTTTAGCAGCGCCTGCGCGGTCGCCTCGATATCCTTCTTCTTGCTGACGTTCATCGTGTAGACATAGGCCTTGCGGCCGGCCGCCTCGATCTCGCCCTTGGTCACGTCGAGCTCCGCCGCCTGCGAGGGCAGGTCGGTGATGGCGACGTCGAAGCCCGCTTCGGCGAGCCCCTTCGCGAGCGCCCTGCCGATGCCGCGGCTGGCGCCGGTGACGAGAGCCGTCTTGCCCTTGGCTTCGGGGAGAATGGTCATGCTGCTTCCACCTTTGATGTCTTGACCGGGAGCGAGTTCATCGCCGCGATCGTGTCGTCGAACGAAACGAGTTTGCCGTCGGAGCCGAGCCCCATCGCCACCTTGGCGGCGACGGCGCTGGCAAAGCGTGCGGACTGCCTCAGGTCCCAGCCCTTGACGATGCCGACGATGATGCCGGCGGTGAAGGAATCGCCGCAGCCCGTGGTGTCGAACACGTCGACCTCGAAGGCGGGCAGATGGAAATCCTCGCCATGCTCGGGCGAGACATGCACACCGTGGGCGCCGAGCGTGAGGATGCAGTTCTTGACGCCCCTCGCCTTGAAGAAGGCGGCGACGCGGGCCGGATCGCGGTCATGCGCCATCTCGCCGGCTTCGTCGATGCTGGGCACGAAATAGTCGATGTAAGGAAGGCACGGCTCGACCAGCTTCCAGGTCTCCGGCGTCGCTTGGATCAGATCGAAGGTAGTGACGCGGCCAAGCTTCTTGGCGCGCTTCAAAAGCTTGACGGTCGGCTCGCCGTCGAAGCGCTTCAGGAGGCCGGTGCCGCCGACATGGACGACGCTCGCGTCGAGCGCCGCGTCGAGATCGGCATCGGCGACCTCGAATAGGGTCGCGGTGCCGGGCACATGCAGAGCCGGCCGCTCGCCGTTCGGCCGCACGGGCAGGATGGTGGAAGACGTCTGGACGCTGCCGTCGCGGCGGACAAGGCTCGTCTCTAGACCGTATTTCTTGAGCTTGGCGAGGAACCAGTCGCCCATATCGTCGGTGCCAAGCGTGGTGACGGCTCGCGTCTTCAGACCGAGGATGGCGCAGTCCATGCCGGTCGCGCCCGCCGTGCCGGCGACGGTCATGCGGATCTCCTCGATATAGTCGGCCCGGCCGCCTTCGGGGATGCGCGAGACCGGCCGCCCGAGAATGTCGAGGACATAGAAGCCGATCGAGCTGACGTCGAATTGTGGCATGGTTGACTTAACCTTTCGAGTTCAATGAGCGGCGCGGCGCAGGCCGAAGCTCGCGGCCAGCACCAGGAAGACGAGCACGCCGATGCCGACCTGCTGCCAGTAGAAATTCCAGCCGACAAGCAGCAGCCCGTTCTTGACGATGGCGAGCAGCAGCACGCCAAGCAGCGTGCCGATGACCGAGGGCTTGCGCTCGCGGCTCAGCGTCGTGCCGATGAAGGTGGCGCCGATCGCATCGAGCAGGAAGGCGTTGCCGGAGAGCGGCACGTAGGACTTCACGGTCGCCGAGAGCAGGATGCCGGTGACGCCGGCAAGCAGCGCGCACAAAACATGCACCATCGACAATTCACGCGGCACGCGGATGCCGGAATACCAGGCTACGCCGGGCTGCGCGCCCATGGCCTGCACGTAGCGGCCGAACACCGAGCGATGCAGCAGGACATGAACCGCGACGACGAGGAGGATCAGCACAATGACCGGGGTCGGTATCCCGAACAAAGCGGTGCGGGCGATGGCGTTGAACTGGTCTGCTGCATACCCGCTGGTGAGATAGATCGGCTGGCCGCCGCTGGTGGCGAGCTGCTGCGTGCTCTGGCCGATGAAGAGCACGCCGAGCGTCGCCAGGAAGGGGCTGATGTTGAGCCTGGTGATGAGGATCGCATTCAGCACGCCGACGATCAGCGCGGCGCCGAGCCCGCCCGCGACGCCAACGATGTCGCTGTAGCCGGCGGCCAGAAGCATGACGAAGATCATGCTTGCCATGTCGACCGAGACGCCGACCGACAGATCGATGCCACCCGACGAGATGACAATGGTGAGACCCAGCGCCACGATCGCCAGCATGACGACGTTGTTGACCAGCACGTTGAAGAGGTTAGCCGGCGTCAGGAAGGTCGGGCTCGCCACCGAAAAGAAGATGACGATGGCCGCGAAGGCGATGAGCACGCTGTATTTGGCGAGGAAGCCGCGCAGGCTCGCCTTGGCTGCGTTGTCGTTGGCCGAGACGCTCATCGCGAACCCTCCGAACCGCGGGCAAAGGATGTGATGGCCACCACCAGCAGGATCAGCGCGCCCTGCACGCCGTTGACCCAGTAGCTGGAGACGTTGAGCAGCTGGAAGCCGTTCGCGAGCAGGCCGATGAACAGCACGCTGAGCAGCGTGCCGCCCATGGTCGGCACGAAGCGGCGGGAGAAGACGGTGCCGAGCAGCGCGGCCGCCAGCACCGACAGGAGCAGCTCGCCGGAGCCAGGCGTGCTGGCCGACAGGCGCGAGACGGTGAGGATGCTCGCCACCGCCGCGCAGAAGCCGCTGAGAACATAGGTGAATGACACGTAGAACGGCACGCTGATGCCAGCCGCGCGCGCCGCCTCGGGATGGCCGCCGACCGCGTAGAGCCTGAGACCGAACGACGTGCCGTGGACGACCACGATCATAACAGCGGAGAAGACGATCAACGCCCAGGCAAGCGCGGAGATGCCGAGGAAGCTGCCCGACACCAGCACGCCGAGCAGCGGGGAGGATGCGCCGACGACCGTGTTCTGAGTGAGCGTGAGTTCCATGCCGGCCGCCACATTGAGCACGGCAAGCGTTGCGAGCAGCGGCAGGATGCCGAGGCCGACCACGGCAAGGGCATTCAGCGCGCCGACCGCCATGCCGACAGCGATCGCCGCGAGCACCGAGAGGAAATCGCCATAGCCCATCGACAGAAGCGTGGCATAGACCGCCGCGCACAACCCCATATTGGCGGCGATCGAAAGGTCGATGCCGCCTTCGGTGACATCGGAGCCGCCGCCGATGATGACGGCCGTCATGCCATAGGCGAGCACGCCCAGGATCGCCGACTGCTCGACGACGTTGATCAGGTTGAAGGTCGAGGTGAAGCCCGGCGCGAAGATCACGAAATAGGCCATGATCGCGGCGAAGGCGGCTATCGCGCCAAGCCGCACGACGAGCGCGCCAAAGCGGCGGCCGGCGCTCTTGGCGGCTGTCTGCTTTTCGTCGGAAACGCCGACTTCGGTGTGGAGAACGCTCGCGTTCATGCGGCCACTCCATCGATGTTCGGGCGCGCGCCGGACGAAGCCGCGAGCAACGCGTCGCTGTTCATCGCGGGACCGGAGAAGCTGCCGGCAAGCCTGCCGCGATAGACGACAAGCACGCGGTCGCAGACGCCGACCAGTTCCAGCAGGTCGGAGGACAGAAGCAGGATCGCCGCGCCCTCACCCGCCAGGCGGTTCAACAGATTGTAGATCTCCACCTTGGCGCCGACATCGACGGCGACCGTCGGCTCGTCCAACACATAGACGCGCGACTGGCAGCTCAGCCATTTGGCGATCGCCACCTTCTGCTGATTGCCGCCGGAAAGCTCGCGCACCAGCGCGTCGCGATGCGGCGTCTTGATCGACAGTTCCTTGATCAGGCCGTCCACCGCCTGGTTCTCAGCGCCACGGCTGACCATGCCGCTGCGCGAATAGCGGCGCAGGCTGGCCAAGGAGATGTTCTCGCGCACGGACAGACCAAGCGCCACGCCATGCGCACGGCGATCTTCCGGCAGCATGGCGATGCCATCGCGCACGGCCTTGACCGGCGTGGACAGCGACAGCTCCCTGCCCTCGACCTTGACTTGGCCGCCATCGGCAGTCTTGAGGCCGAACAGGCACTGGACGATCTCCTTGGCGCCGGAGCCGAGCAGCCCGGTGAGGCCGACGATCTCGCCGGCGCGCACATTGAAGCCGATGTTCTCGAAACTGCCGCCTAGGCGGAGGTTGGAAACCTCCAGCACCGGCGCGCCTAAAGTGACCGAGCGCTTCGGGAACATCTCGCCGACATCACGGGCAATCATCATCGCGATGATCTCGTCGATCGGCGTCTGGCGCGGATCGACTGTGCCGACATCGGTGCCGTTGCGCATCACGGTGACGCGGTCGCAGAGCTTTTCGATCTCCTGCATGTAGTGGGAAATGAACACCACGGCGATGCCGTCGTCGCGCAGCCGGCGCAGCACGTCGAACAGGCTGTCGACCTCGCGCTTTACGAGCGCCGCCGTCGGCTCGTCCAGCACCAGCACCGACGCCTTCTGCGCCAGCGCCCGGGTGATCTGCACCACCTTCTGCTGCGCCGTGGTGAGGTCCTTGACGAGGGTTCCGGCCGGCAGTTCCATGCCGAAGAAGCGCTTCAACAGATCAGCGGCGCGGCGCTCCATGGCACGGCGGCTGACGAATGGACCGAGGCCGATTTCGTGGCCGAGGAAGACGGCTTCGCCGACGGTCGCGGTCGGCACCAGAAGCCTGTCCTGATGGATGAAGTGCACGCCGAGCTTTTCGACCGACGCTGGTGTCAGCGAGGTAATGACCTCGCCATTGATGACGATCGTGCCGCTGTCCGGCTTGATGATGCCGGCCAGCACCTTGATGATGGTCGACTTGCCGGCGCCGTTCTGGCCGACAAGGCCGAGGATCGAGCCGCGCGCGATCTCAAGGTTCGCGTTTTCCAGCGCGCGCACCGGACCGAACCGTTTCGATATGCCCGTCATCGATACAGCAATTTCTCTTGTTGCTGTCTGCATGGCCGTCAATCCTGGTTGGCTGTGACGGGCGGCCGCATAGGCGCGGCTGCCCGTCGTTCCGTTCCGTCCTATTGAACGCCAGCCTTCTCGGCGGCGTCGAGGAACGGCTTTCCTTTTTCGGCGGCGTTTTCCTTGTTGATCAGCACCGAAGGCACGAAAGTGAACGGCGGCACCTTTTGGCCGGCCAGATATTTGGCGGCGTTGTCGACCGAGGTCTTGCCGATCTCATAGGGCTGCTGAGCCGCGACCGCGCCGGCCGACGACTTCGGGTCCATCACCATCTTGATGACTTCCGGGCTGCCGTCGATTCCGTAGGTCTTGACCTCGTTGCGGCCGGCGGCTTCGACCGCCTGCGTGGCGCCGATCTGCGGCACGTCCCAGCACGCCCAAACCGCGCCGATCGACCCCTTCTCGGGCGACTTGGTCAGCATGTCGGTGACATTGGAATAGGCGCTCTGCACCGTGTTCGGGATGACGTCGCGCAGTTCCGGCTCGATGATCTTCACATCCGGGAACGAGGTCAGCACGTATTTCAGCTGGTCGTAGCGGATCTTGCAGACTGGCACGCTGTAGAAGCCGTTGAAGACCAGCACATTGCCCTTGCCGCCCATGTCGGCGACCATCTGCAGCGCGATCTCGGCGCCGATATTGTAGTTGTTCGACGTGGTGTTGTTGATGGCGTGCGGCGTCGCGGTGTCGACCGTGAACAGCGGAATGCCGGCGTCGCGGATCTTCTGCAGCCAAGGGTTCAGCACTTCGAGGTTGCCGAGCTGCTCGATGATGGCGTCGGGCTTCTGGGCGATCAGCGTCTGCAGCTGCGCGATCTGCTGCTGGTCCTTGCGGCCGGCATCGAGCGCGATGACTTCACCGCCGAGTTCCTTGACGCGGTCCTGGATGCCGCGGAACGCCATCAGGTCCCAATAGTGGTCCGTGCCGATGGCGGAGACACCGATGCGCTTGCCCTTGAGCGACAGCTCCTCGGCACTCGCGCCGGAGACGGCGGCAACGCTGCAAGCCGCCGCTAATCCAAAAGCGAGCGCCTTGACGAGGCCTTTCATGGATCTGGTCATTTTCATTCCTCCCTTGTTGATCGCTCCGGGCCTTCCCGGAGGATATGCGAAACTGTGAAATTGCTGCCCCTCAAGCAGCGGCGTCATTGTCGCGCAGGCCGTAGCTCGCCATGCGCTTGATGACGTTTTCGATCTCCTCGTCGGACAGGATCGGCGGCTCGCCGATCTGCAGGGCGCCGTGATACTGGCGCGCCAGCGTCTCGACCTCGACCGCCAGCCACATCGCCTGGGCGAGGCTCGATCCGACGGCGATCATGCCGTGCTGGGCAAGCAGGCAGGCCTTGCGGTCGCGCAGCGCCTCCACCGCATGCGCCGAAAGCTCCGCCGTGCCGAAGGTGGCGTAGGGCGCGCAGCGTATGTCGCTGCCGCCGGCAACCGCGACCATGTAATGGATCGCCGGTATCTTCCGGCCCATGATGGCGATGGTCGTGCAGTAGGTCGGATGCGCGTGAACGACGGCGTTGACCTCGGGCCTGGCCTTCATGATGTCGAGATGGAAGCGCCATTCGCTGGACGGTGGCAGGCGTCCGTCGACCTCGCCGTCCCAGCCCATGAAGACGATGTCTTCCGGCTGCAGCGTGTCATAGGGCGTGCTGGTCGGCGAGATCAGCATGCCCTCGCCATGGCGCCGGCTGATGTTGCCTGACGTGCCCTGGTTGATCCCCAGCGCGTTCATCTCGATGCAGGCATCGATGATGGCCCGGCGCGCCTCGAGGTCCGAAAGGGTCATGCGGTATTCCAATCCTTGCGAGGCCAATTACCAGGCCGTGTAGCCGCCATCGATCGACAGGATCGCGCCCGTGACGTAGCTCGACGCGGGCGACGCCAGGAACAGGATCGCCGAGGCGATCTCTTGCGGCGTGCCCAAGCGCCCCATCGGCGTCATGTCGATCCAGGTGTTGAAGAGTTCGGGACGCTCGCGCATCTTCAGTGTCATCTCGGTGCCGACATAGCCCGGCGCCAGCGCGTTGACGCGCACGCCTGACTTTGCCCATTCGACCGCGAGCGCCTTGGTCATCATGTGCACGGCGCCCTTGCTCACCATGTAGGACGGCGCCGTCTGCGGACGGTTTATGATCAGGCCCGACATCGAGCCCAGATTGACGATCGAGCCCTTCTTGCGGGCGACCATCGAGCGGCCGAAGGCGCGCGAGGCCCAGTAGACGCCGTTGACGTTGACATCCATCACCAGGCGCCATTCCTCGTCCGGCGTGTCAAGCGCGGTGTTGAGGCGCGCGATGCCGGCGCTGTTGACCAGGACATCGACCTTGCCGAAGTCCGCGACGATCTGAGCGGCCATCGCCTCCACGGCTTGCGGATCCGTGACGTCGAGCACGCGGCCATCAACGCTCGCGACGCCAGCCGCCTTGAGCGCCTCGACAGCAGCTTTCAGCCCGTCCGCATTCATGTCGAGAAGCACGATACGCGCACCGCAAGTCCCCAGCGCCCCGGCGGCCTCGAGACCGATCCCGCTGGCGCCGCCGGTGACGACGGCGACCTCGCTCGTTAGGTCGAATTGCGACCGGTAATCCATGCACGTCCTCCATCAGGACGAGCTTGAGCGCGGGCAAAACACTGCCCTCGCCGCCGAAGCGGCGCCGCAAGCCAGCCGATCCTGATAATGCCTCCGGGGTCAGGCTCCTCCCGACCCCATGACAGGGACGTTACAGAAGCTTTTTCCACCCGTCAATCTGGTTATAACCAGAAAACAGATTCTTTTTTTGTGGCCGGCAAGTCAGGTGCGATCGACGCCGTTCACCGTCGCTGACGGCTGCTCGACCGCCATATGGATGCGGGCGACGGAGGAATTATAAAAGGCCTCGTAATATTCGAGCGCGGCACCGTCCGCGTCATAGGCGATTGACTCGATCTCGATCAGCGGCGTGTTGGCGGCGACGCCCATTTCGTCGGCCTCTTCCTTGGTGGGGAGCGCGGCGCGCAGCCAGCGGTCGGCGCGCTTCACCGTCAGGCCGAACACGGCGCGGATAGTGCTGAAGATGGACTGGTTTTCCGACAGGATGTTCTCCAGACCCGGCACCCGGTGCCCCGGCAGGCTGATGCGCGTCATGGTGATAGGCGTGCCGTCGGTCATATAGACGCGGCTGATGCGGACCACGCTGCCATTGGCGGGAATGCCGAAGACCTTCGACTCCTTGTCGCTCGGCGGGCAGCGGTAGATCTCCAGCGTGCGGGTCGAGACCTTGTGGCCCTTGGCGGTCAAATCGTCGAAGACACCGAGATTGGCGGTCATGAAGTCGACATGCTCGCGGGGTGCCGCGACGAACATGCCCTTGCGCGGCATCTTGATGATGCGGCCTTCGTTGGACAGCGAGCCGATCGCGGCGCGCACCACAGGGCGCGAGACGCCGAAGAAATCGCAAAGCGCCTGTTCCGAGGGAATGCGTGAATTGGCGGCAAGCAGGCCGGTGTTGATCGCTTCCTCGACCTGGTTGCGCAACTGCACCCAGAGCGGTGCGGCCTCGTCGCGGTTGAGCTGCACTTTCGAGCCGATCGAGCGGAAGGCCTCGGCCGCCTCGGCGTCTTCCTGATCGTAACGAGGACGCCCGCGCGTTCTGGTAGCTTGTTCCATCCGATCCTGCCGCAATTCATTTGCCGCGACTCAGATAAGCGGCAGCGCCTCGCTAGCGGAGGCCGCCGGCCATTTTCACGCTCTCCGGCAAGTTTCGCAACCATAGCATGGCGGCCGCCCCCAGAAGCGGTCCGGGAACCAGGAGCAGGAAGGCCCAGCGCCAACCCCCGATGAATTCGGCGAAGCGCGGCGTCAGCCAGATGGCGAGCACCGTCAGCGCGAAGCCCGCGCCCATTTGCACCGACAGAGCGGTTCCGACGAAGCGGCGGTCGGCGAGCTCGGTGACGGCGGTGGAGAACTGCGCCGAATCGCCGATGACCGAGACGCCCCAGACGAGGGCCACCAGCATGAACAGCCAGAGCGGCCCGGTGAACAGAAAGCCCATCAGCAGCGCGCAGCTTCCCGAGACGATCATCATGCCGGCGGTGGTGGCGGTGCGGCCGACGCGGTCCGACAGATAGCCTCCGAGCAAACACCCCAGAATGCCGGACGCGACGACGAGGAAGGTCGAGAGCGAGGCAGCGGCCGCCGTTCCGATCGCCTGTGCTTCGAAGGCGGCGCGCGTGTAGGCGAGCAGCCACGCCCACATGGCGTACAGCTCCCACATATGGCCGAGATAGCCGAGATTGACTAACAGCAGCGGCTTTTCGCGAAAGACCTGGCCGATGCGCGAGGGCTCGAAGATAGCCTTGCCGAAGGGATAGGGTCCTTCCTTCGCGAACAGCAGGAAGAGCAGCGCGCCCGCCGCAGTGGCCAAGCTTGCCCCGGCAACCACCGGACGCCAGTCGAGCGCGGTCGAGACAGCGCGGAAAAGATGCGGCAGCGCCGAGCCGACAGTCAGCGCGCCGATGACGGCGCCGAGCGCCAGTCCCCTGTCGCGCGCGAACCAGGTGGCGACCAGCTTCAGCGCCGGCGGATAGACGCCTGCGAGCGCAACACCGGTGGCGACGCGCGCGGCGATCATGCCGCCAGGCCCGGGATGGAAGAGCAGCGTCGCGTTGGCCAAAGCGGCGACGAGCGCCGCCGCCGCCATCAGGTGACTCAGCCGTACGAGGTCGGGAAGATTGACCAGACTCGCCGCCAGCGCGCCTAGAACGAAGCCAACCTGGACGCCATTGGTCAGCCAGGCCTCGGCGCCCGCGCCCAACGCCAGCTCCTGCCTCAGTTCAGGAAGGATCGCGGTCGCCGAGAACCAGGTGGTCAGCGACAGGACGACTGCGAGGCAAAGCAGCGACAGCACGCGCCAGCGCTCGCTGTCGGCCGCCGTGCCAAGCTCGCCGGCCGTGCTCATGCGCCTTGCAGCGGTACGGTGAAGACCGTGGCTGTGCCGGTGAGGCAAAGCTCGCCCTGGCCGTTGCGCACGCTGGTCTCGATCTTGCAGATAGGCTTATCGGACCGCACTTCCTTGACCTCCACGCGTCCGGTGATCTCCTCGTCAACGCCGACCGCCTTGACGAACTTCCAGGCCACTTCGAGGAACACGGTTCCGGGGCCAGGCAGATCCTCCGCGACCAGCGCGTTTAGGATGCCGGAGGTGACGCCGCCCTGGACAATCAGCTTGCCGAACACCGACTTCTCGGCCAGCGTTCGGTCGTAATGCAGCGGGTTACGATCGCCGGTGATGTCGGTGAAGGCCTCGATGTCGCTCATCCTTGTGCGGCGCGTGCGCTCGGCGAAGGCCCCGACCTGCGGGCGACCCTTCACGACACCCACCCAACCGTCTTTCGTCTCGGTGCTCATTGCGGCTTCTCCTCTGCTCCGGGTTCGACTGGTTTGAAGGCCGGCAGGACGCGACCGCCGATGGCTGTCGGCGCAAGCCGAAGCATGTCCCCGATCTGTAGCGGCCGTGTGCCGGCCAGGATGAAACTCAGCATCGTCGGGCCTTCGACCAATTCGATAAGGCCGACCACATAAGGTGCCACAGGCAGCCAGCCGGCATGGCCGGGCTTGTGCACCTCCGAAAAAGACTTGAGCCGCCCTCTGCCCGATGCGTCTTTCCAGACCAGGCGCTTGTTCCAGCAATGCGGGCAGATCGGGCGCGGATAGAAGATAGCCTTGCCGCAGTCCTCGCAGTGCTGGATGGTCAGCCGGCCTTCGGCGGCGGCATCCCAGAACGGCTTGGTCAGCGCGGTGATCGTCGGGCCAGGGGTTTTCAGCGTGTCGAGATCGACGGACATCAGGCGGCTCCCAGCACGAGCGCTGTCGCTTCGCTCATCGTCGCGCCATTGCCGGTGACCAGCGCGAGCCGGGCCTTGCCGATCTGGCGTTCGCCCGCCTCGCCGCGCAATTGGCGCACCGCCTCGACGACATGAGTCATACCGCCGGCAAGGTCCGGCTGGCCGAAGCCGAGCTGGCCGCCATGCGTGTTGAGCGGCTTGTCGCCCTTGTGGGAAAGGTCGTGGTCGTTGAGCCACGCGCCGAACTGGCCCGGCGCGCAGAGGCCGGCATCCTCGATCGTGGTGGCGACCATGATCGTATAGCAATCATAGAGCGACAGAAGGTCCATCTCATCGGCCGGCGTGCCGGACTGTTGGAAGGCCCGCGCCATGGCGCTCTTCAACGGACCGGAGGTAAGACTCGGCGCCTGGCTGACCGCGCGGTGCGTGACTTTCTCGCCGGCGCCGAGCAGATGCACGGACGGCTTTCGCAACGACCGCGCGCGTTCGACCGAGGTGACGACGACCGCTTCGCCGCCGGCGACCGGCATGACGATTTCGAGGAGGTGCAGCGGCGAAGCGATTATCGGCGAGGCCAGCACCGCCTCCACATCGGCCGGCTTGCCGAAGAAGATGGCGTCGGGATTGAGCTGCGCATTGGCGCGCGCGGCCGCGGCGATCAGGGCGAAGTCCCGCGCGGTCGAGCCGTATGCGGCCATATGCGCCTGCATCAGCAGCGCATAGGAGATGTTGGCGCCCGAGGCGCCGAAAGGCACGTCGAACTCGCGGATCGGATTGCGGTTGGGAGAACGAGGCGGCGTCTCCTCGCGGTTGTTGGCGAGCACGCACAGCACCGTCTCGCACATGCCTGCCTCGATCGCGGCGGCCGCGCGCCAGACCATGCCGGCGCCGGATGCGCCGCCGAGGTCCACGACATTGGCCATGGTCGGCGCGAGACCCAGATATTCGGCAATCGTCGCCGGCACATGCTGCGGCGTCTCGCCGACCTGGGGACCGACCAGCAGCCCGTCAATTGCCGCCGGATCGAGCCCGGCGTCGAGCACCGCCAGGCGCGAGACCTCGGCGATCATCTCCAGCGTCCTCACGCCGCTGGTCAGGCGCTGCGGCTTCAACTCGCCGATGCCGACGATCGCTCCCTTCGGCCGGCTCATGCCGCCTTGCTCCGGTCGAGCGTGCGGTATTCCTCTAGGCATGCCGGATTGGCGAGCGAAGCCATGTTCTTGACCGGCTTGCCCTCGAGCGTGGTGCGGGCGGCGCCCTCGACGCGTTTTCCGTTCAGCGTATAGGGCACGGCCTGCACCGCATGGATGCGATGCGGCACATGGCGCGGCGAGGCCCCTTCGCGAATCGCGCCGCGGATTTGCGCGGCAAGCTCTGGGGTCAACGCATAGCCATCATTGAGCTTGACGCAGAGCACGATCTCCTCGTCGCCTTCGACCGGCGCGCCAAAGACCAGGCAATCCTCGATCTCGGCAAAGTTTTCGCAGGCGGCATAGATTTCCGCCGTGCCGATGCGCACGCCGCCGGGCTTCAGCGTCGTGTCCGAGCGGCCGTGGATGACGCCGGAGCCGTAAGCGGTCATCTCAGCCACGTCGCCATGCGTCCAGATCTCGTGGCGCGTGGCGAAATAGGTGGCGTGATAACGCTCGTCGCCGTCCTTGCCCCAGAAGGCCAGCGGCATCGACGGGAAGGGCTCGGTGCAGACGAGATCGCCCTGGCGGCCGATCACCGGCGCGTTGCGCTCGTCCATGACGGCCACGGCGAGGCCAAGGCCTTTCACCGTCAGCTCGCCGCGCCGCACAGGATGGATCGGCGATCCCAGCAGGAAGCAGCCGATGATCTCGGTGCCGCCGGAAATGGAGGCAAAGATCATGTCGCGCTTCACATGCTCGTAGACCCAGTCGAATTGCCCGGGCGAGACGGGCGCGCCGGCCGACAGCAGTGAGCGCAGCGGCGAAAGGTCGTGCAGACGCCCCGGCGCGTAATTTTCGGCGGCAAGCGTGGCCAGATATTTCGGGCTGGTGCCGAAATGCGTGACGCGGGCACGCTCGGCCATTGTCCATAGCGGACTGGGGTCGAGGCCATCGGCCGATTTCAGGATCGGCGCGCCGTCATAGAGCACCACGCTCGCGCCGCAGGCGAGGCCCGAGATCAGCCAGTGATACATCATCCAGGCGGTGTTGGTGTACCAGCTCATGACGTCGCCGGGGCGAACGTCGCCGTGGAGCAGATGCTCCTTCAGATGCTGGAGCAGCACGCCGCCGGCGCGGTGGACGATCGCCTTCGGCGCGCCTGTCGTGCCGGACGTGTAGAGCACATAGGCCGGATGGTCGAACGGCACGCGCTCGAAGGTGAGCGGGCCGTCGCCGCCGAAATCGTCGAACGAAACGCAATCCGCTGCGCAATCCAGCTTCGCGCTCGGTTCGCCGGTCAGCACCAGCGCCGTCACCGTCGGCATCGCCGCGAGGATCTCGGCCAGCCTGCCGGAGATGTCGTGATCCTTGCCCGCGTAGCGGTAGCGCGGCGCGGCGAACAGCACCTTGACGCCGATCTGGCCGAGGCGATCGACGATCGCGGCGGCGCCGAAATCCGGCGAGCAGGACGACCAGACGGCGCCGACGGAGAGCGTCGCCAGAAGCGCGACGAGGCCCTCGACGCGATTGGCCAGGATGCCGCCGACGCAATCACCCTTGCCGATACCGGCCGCGCGCAGGCCATCGGCCCTTCTAGCGACGAGCCGACGCAGCTCGCCAAGTGTAATGGTCCGGAAATGGCCGCCCTCGTCGGCCTCGATCACCGCGACCCTCTCGCCGTCGCCACGCAACAGGTTTTCCGCAAGATTAAGCTTTGCTTCCGGCAGGAAGCGGCTCCCGGTCATTGGCGCATTGTCATCGCGCAGGAAGGAGATCGCGCCCGGATCGCCAATGACTTCGGCGAAATCCCAAACGGCCTGCCAGAACGCGCCCGGATCGCCGATCGACCAGCGATGCAGCGTCTCGTAGTCGCGCGAGTCGAAGCCGTTGGCGGTCGAAAAGCGCGCAAGGTTGGATGATTGGAACGCGGCCGGCGCCGGCGTCCAAAGCACGGATGACATGGATTTCCTCCCGCAACGCAGGCCGGGCTCGATGCCGCGACCTTGCCTGCCGATGCATTTCATGATTATTGGTTATAACCAGAATGTCAAGCGGCGATCCCGCCTGTGTGGGTCGCGCGTGCGGAGGATCGGAAATGGATGCGGTTTATGTCGTTGCCGCCAAGCGCACGCCCATCGGCAAGCTGAACGGCGCGTTCGCCAGCCTGTCCGCGGCGGAGCTGGGCGGGCAGCTTATCCAGGCAATGCTTGCCGATGCTCAGCTCGCGCCCGATGCCGTCAGCGAGGTGATCATGGGCCAGGTGCTGACCGGCGGCGCCGGGCAGAACCCGGCGCGGCAGGCCGCGCTCAAGGCTGGCCTTCCGGTCAGTATCCCCGCCATGACCGTCAACAAAGTGTGCGGCGCCGGCCAGAAGTCGATCCATCTCGCCGCCCAGGCCATTCGCTGCGGCGACGCCGATTGCGTGATCGCCGGCGGACAGGACTCGATGACCTCGGCACCGCACTTCATTTCCGATATGCGCGGCGGCATCCGCATGGGCGACCGTACCCTCAAGGATTCGATGATCACCGACGGGCTGTGGGATGCCTTCCATCAGGTGCATATGGGCGTAACGGCCGAGGCGCTGGCGCAGCGTTACCAGATCACCCGCGAGGAACAGGACAGGTTCGCGCTGCGCTCACAGGAGAAGGCGGACGCCGCCATCCAGACTGGCCGGTTCGACGAAGAGATCGTCCCGATCTCGATAAGGACAAGGCAGGGCGATCTCGTCATCGACCGTGACGAACATCCCAATCCCTCCACCACCATGGGAGTCCTCGGCCGGCTGAGGCCGGTCTTCGATGCGGCTGGCACGATCACGGCCGGCAACTCGTCAGGCCTCAACGACGGGGCGGCGGCGGTGCTGGTGATGTCGGAGGCGCGGATGAAGAAACTCGGCCTGACGCCCCTAGCCCGCATCGCCTCCTACGCTTCAGCCGGGGTCGAGCCTATGGACATGGGCCTCGGACCGGTGGCGGCCTCGCGCCGCGCGCTCGACAAGGCCGGATGGCACGCGTCCGATCTCGACGTGATGGAGGTCAACGAAGCGTTCGCCGCGCAAGCCATCGCGGTCAACCGCGAGATGGGCTGGAACGAGGACATCATCAACATGAGCGGCGGCGCCATCGCGCTTGGCCATCCGCTGGCCGGCTCCGGCTGCCGCATCGTGGTGACGCTGCTCCACGAAATGATCCGCCGCGACGCGCGGAAGGGCCTCGCCTCGCTCTGCATCGGCGGCGGCCAGGGCGTGGCGATCTGCCTGGAGCGGTAAGCCTGAAACTCTGAGCAGTTAGTTGCCTGAGGGAATTGGGCAATGGGGCTTGGCCAGCATCTGGCGAACGACAGCTTTGGGTCAACGAAAGAGCTCAAGACTACGGCCGACATTAGGCGCGAAGCAGACGTTCAAGACTTTGTCAGTAGGAGGTCACTTCGGTCAACTTGCGCCATGCGCTTGACAAAGTCGGACTGCCTTAATGGCGACCGGCAGCAGTCCAGCTGCGTCGAGTTGGGACCTGCGAGTAATATTCGGGAACCAAACCAATCCACAGAAATATTTTGTTGGTATTTTTTGTTGGTTAGCACTGCTTTTGCGCGAATCTTAACCATTTGAAACGACAGCCAGATTTCTCTGACTTGGATTCCGCCTCTGGCACCATCCTCTCTTCTCCCGACATTCCCCTGCGCCGAAGCTTCTACGCTCAGTCGAAGAAACCCGCATCCTCTTTCCTGAGATATTTCCTGGCCGCCTCGGCATCGATATCGAGCCCCCGTCCCGGCGCTTCCAGCAGCTCCACCATGCTGTCCTTCACGATCTGCGACGGCAGGCCGATGACGATGTCTTCCCACCAGGGATCGGAGGCGCTCGGATATTCGAAGGCGATGTAGTTGGCGGGCAAGGTGGCGCAGACATTGATCAGCGCGCCAAGACCGAGCAGGCCGTTGGCGGTGCCGTGCGGCGCCATCAGGATGGAATGCATGTAGGCGTGCTCGGCCACCCATTTGAGCTCGGCGATGCCGCCTATATCGGCCGGGTCGGGGCCGATGACGCGCACCGCTTGCGTCTCGATCAGCTCCTTGAAATTGTGCCGCAGGTAAATCTGCTCGCCGGTATGGATCGGCGTCGAGGTGGAGGCGGTCAGCTCCCGATAAGCCTGCGGATTGACCCACGGCACATAATCGCCGGTCAGCATGTCCTCCAGCCACATCAAATTGTACTTCTCGACCGCGCGGGCGAATTTGATCGCGTCGGGCAACATCCAGCCCGGGCCGCAGTCGAGCGCCAGGCTCACCTTGTCGCCCAGCACTTCCTTCATCGCGATCACGCAGTCGAGCATATGGTTGAAGCCGCGCTCGCTGATCACGCCCTGATCCATGGCGCCGTGATAGCCGGCCTTCTTCTGCGTCACGCCGTAATGGAAGCCCTCGATGGTGTCCTTCATATTGGAGTGGAACGAGATTCCCTGCTTGATCATGAAGAAGTTCTGCGGCTGCTCCATCATCCATTTGACGTCGGCGGCGTAGTCCTCCGGCCGGTCGCCGGTGCGCTTGCGGCGGATCGAGCCATTGTAGACGCGCACCTTGTCGCGCACCTTGCCGCCAAGCAGCTTATAGACCGGAACGCCGGCGGCCTTGCCGGCAATGTCCCACAGCGCATGTTCGATCGCGCTCACCGCCGCGCCATAGGGCTTGAACGAGCCGCGCTGGCGGATCTTCAGCATCACTCGCTCGACGTCGGTCGGGTCCTCGCCGATCAGCGCCTCGCGGAAATGCAGAACAAAGGGCTTGAGGTAGGTCTTGGTGAACTCGACTTCGCCAAGGCCGTAAAGACCTTCGTCGGTCACGATGCGCACGATGGGGTGCTGACCGATGACGGCGCAGCGCAGGTCGGTGATCTTCATGGCGCAGTCCTAGTTCACAGACGAGAAAGCTGTCGGCGTGAGCAGCTGGCTGCTGATATTGGCAATGATCTGCCCGTCGCGCTCAGACTCGTCCCGGGCCCTGTGCCATGCCGGATCGGTGACGAAAGCCACCCATTTCGCCTCACGCTCGGCCAGCGATTCCCAGGCGAGGAAATAGGTGAGACGATTGCTGTTTTCGCCGATCGCCGTGGTGAAAAACCCGGCCTGGCGGATGCCATGTTTCTCCCAGATGGCCAGCGTTTGGTCGGAAAAGCGCTTGAGCAAAGCCGGCAGCCTGCCCGGCAGGCAGTCGCCGGCAGCCTGCCCGGCAGGCAGTCATAGATACGCAGTTCGTAGATCATGGTTTCGTCCGTTTCCTTCTTCATCTCCGGCTTAGGAGCGGTCGACACGAATGGTCGGTCGTTGGTCCTGTGAATCTGGGGGAATGAGGGCGGGCGATCCGGCTAACTCCAGGTCCGGTCCCAGCTATATTCATTGTCCCAATGCTCGGTGGATTGCCATATCCCCGTGACACCGGGCTGCAGATGCTGCGCGAGCACCTCGTCGACGACGTCGTCGATCCCCAGGCCCGGTCTGTCCGGAACGGTGATGAAGCCGTCCTTCACCAGCGGTTTGGGCAGGCCGGTGACGATATCGTCCCACCAGTCGACATCGGCGGAATGATATTCGAGCGCCATGAAGTTTTCGGTCGCGGTCGCGACATGCGCCGCGGCCATCGCGGCGATCGGGCTTTCGGCCATGTGGATCGCCATGGCAACGCCGTGGTCCTGCGCCATGTCGCCGATCTTCTTGGTCTCGAGGATACCGCCGCTGGTGAGGAGGTCCGGATGGACGACGGAAAGGCCGCCGCTTCTCAGCAGAGGGTCGAAGGCCTCCTTGAGGTAGATGTCCTCGCCGGTGCAGATCGGCACCGAGGTCGCTTGCTGCAGCTGCCGGTATTGCTCGGTGTATTGCCAGGGAATCACATCCTCGAGCCAGGCCGGGACGTACTTCTCGATGCGGCGCGACAGGCGGATGCCGTCCTGCAGAGAGATGTGGCCGACATGGTCGATGGCCAAAGGGATCTCGTAGCCGATGACTTCGCGAACCTCGTGGATGTACCGCTCGAGAAGATCGATTCCCTTCTCGGTGAAATGCAGACCGGTGAACGGGTGCCGCACGTTCTGCGCGTCATAGGCGAGATTGCGGACCTTGCGCTCCTCGATCGTGCCGCCGCGGCCGCGCGGATTGGCGTGAAACCCTTCGAGCGCGCCGGCGGGCGATGTCACAGCACCCGGAATGTGGGCGATCTGCATCAAGCCGAGATCCATCTTGAGGAAGGTGAACCCGCGGTCCATGCGTTCCTTGAGGCGTTTACCGGTCTCGGTGCCGCTCGGTTTCTCGGCGTCGGTATCGCAATAGACGCGCACGTGATCGCGGAACTTGCCGCCCAGCATCTGGTAGATCGGCACGCTATAGGCCTTGCCGGCGAGATCCCAGAGCGCGATCTCGACCGCCGACACGCCGCCACCCTGCCGCCCGTGCCCGCCGAACTGCTTGATGCGGCGGAATAGCCGGTCGACATCGCAGGGATTCTCGCCGAGCAGCCGGCTCTTCAGCATCAGCGCATAAGTGGCGCTGGCGCCGTCGCGCACCTCGCCAAGCCCGACGATGCCCTGGTTGGTGTAGATCTTGAGCAGCGCCGAGGTGAACGGCGCGCCGACGATCTCGGCCACCCGCATGTCGGTGATGCGAAGCTCGGACGGTCTGGAATTGGTGTTGACCCGATTGAGAGCCTCGTCGGCTGCATCCGTCTTCGGCATGACTTATCCTCGTTCTCGTCGATGGTTATGCCCCTCGCCTGGCTCGCACAGGTCGTTGCTAGCCCAACTCGATCTCGTGGGCCTGCAGGTAGTCGCGATTCATCTCAACACCGAGACCGGGCTTCGACGTCAGCTTGAGGCTGCCGTTCGAAACATCGAGCGGCTTGTCGATGAGGTGGTCGTATTTGGAGAGGTCCCACTCCGAGGTTTCGAGCTTATAGAAGTTGGGAACGGTCATCATCACCTGCGCTCCCGCGACCACGTTGATCGGTCCGGCAGCGTCATGCGGCGAGACGGGCACGTAATAGGCTTCGCACAGGGCGGAAATCTTCTTGAGCTCGGTGACGCCGCCGGTCCAGGTGACGTCCGGCATGATGTAGTCGGCGAGCTTGCCCTCGAGCACCGGCACGAAATCCCACTTCGTGTGGCCGCGCTCGCCCCACGAGATGGCGGCGCTGACCTTGTCGCGCACCTGTTTGAGGGCATTGAGGCTCTCGGGCGGACAGGGCTCCTCGAACCAGTCGATCTGGCCCGCCTCTTCGAGGCTGCGGCAGAGGCGAATGGCGGTCGGAACATCGAAGCGGCCATGCGCATCGATGAGGATGTCCACATCGGGGCCTGCCGTTTCGCGGATCAGGGCCGTCAGTTCGGCGGCCTCGCGCTCGTCCTTGCGGGTCATGCTGCCGTCGAGATAACCGTCCCGCCTTTCGCGGGCTACGCCATCGACGCTGGGGCCCTGATGGGGAAAAGGATCGAATTTGAGGCCGGTGTGACCGGACTCGACGATGTCGCGAATTTCGCGGATCACGGCTTCCTTGCTGGTGAATTTGGCCTGGTTGGGATGGGTATAAAGCGCGATTTCGTCGCGCACCGGTCCGCCCAGCAGTTCGTAGATCGGCTTGCCGAGGACTTTGCCACGGATATCCCAGAGGGCGATGTCGATGGCGCTGACGCATTCGACGGCGGCGCCGCGGCTGCCCATATAGGTGAAGCTGCGGAAAATCTTGTGCCAGAGATACTCGATACGCGCCGGATCCTCGCCTGTTACGGCGGCGCCGATCTGGCGCAGGATCGTGCAGAGCGCGCGGTTGGCGAGCTTTGTGGTGGTGGTGATCTCTCCCCAGCCGCTCACCCCCTCGTCGGTCGTCACTTCGACGAACAGATACTCGCCCCAGTAAGACGCATCGGACTTGATCAGCCATGGCCGAATGCTCGTGATTTTCATCTGGACTATCCTCTCTGAAACGACCAGGCTGACGGTGATTGCGGATCGGCTACCCTGCCCGGGCGGCGCTACGCGCGCGCATGTGTTCGAGGACATGCCGGCCGGAGCCCTCGACATGGCGGGCAATGAGTTCGGCCGCCTTCTCGGCCTCTCCCGATTTAACCAGCGCGATGAGCTCGCGGTGCTCGCGGATGATCGCGGCGCGTCTGGCAAGCGTGAAATTGAACCGCCGGCTGACCGCCCTCAGCACCTCGCGATGCTTCCACCAGAGCTCGGCCGCATGGCGGTTATAATGCCGCTGGTACATCACGGTGTGGAAGGCGGTATCGAGCTCGCTGTGCCTGAACGTGTCGGCAAAATTGTTCTCCTCGATCAGGTTCTGGAGACGTTCGAGCTCGGCGATGTCCTCGTCGGTGGCCATGTTCACGAACCATCGCGTCAGGGCGGGTTCGATCAGGACGCCGATCTCGTAGATATCCCGGACAAAGTCCTGATCTATGGGTCGCACGCGTGCCCCGCGATTGGGACTGAAGATGACAAAGCCCTCTCCGCGCAACAATTGCAGGGCCTCGCGCACCGGGTTGGTCGAGGTGCCGTGACGCCGGGCGAGATCGGCGACCACAAGCCGTTCGTTGGCGGCCAGCCGTCCTTCGATGATGTCATCCCTGATCAGCTCATAAAGCGAGGCGCCCTCGCTGGAAGCCCCGATGGGGTCAATTCCCGCAGGTGGCTCCGCTTTGAAATCGCTTGTCTCGGCCAAGGCCTATCTCCCCCAAGTGAATACACCCTCCGCCCTATATCACGCTCGGTTTCGATAAAACAATGTACGATTCTTCGCGTTGACAGATAATCTGTGATCTGAAAACGTACAAAGTCGTCGAAGGGATACATTAGAACTGGCAAATATCCCGCGATCGAACGAGCAACGACCGCTTGCCTCGACGCAGAGCGGCACGGGAGAGAAACCTGGAGGATACCTATGACGAGGATTACGCTCGGCGGTGCCGTCCTGCGCGGCACTGTCTCCACTGCGTTAATGGCATCGTTGATGGCCGCGCCGGCGCTGGGCGCGCCGCCGGTCGACCTGAGCAAGTGGTCGCCGGAATATGTGCGCTCCATTGCGGGCACGCAGGATTTTGACACTGCGGGCGATTGCGCCAAAGTCACCCCGCTCGACTACAAGGGGCGACTGACGTTCTGGTACCAGGGCGTGTTCGAGGGCGACCCGGACCTTTTGCGCCAGTACTACAAGGATTTCTTCGCGACCTTCCGCAAGACCTATCCGAACATCCAGCTCGAGGAACAAGCCCTCACCTACAACGACCTTCTCGACAAGTTCCGCACGGCGCTGCTCGGCAACGCAGCGCCAATGGCGGTCCGCCTGCAAATCCTGGGCGGCACCGAGTTCGCCTCGAAGGGCTATCTGCAGCCGCTCAAGCCAGAGGATGTGGGGTATTCGACCGAGGACTTCTGGCCCGGCGCCATGAAGGCCGTCACCTGGGACGGCGTGACCTACGGAATTCCGACCAACAACGAGACGATGGCGTTCATCTGGAACGCCGACATTTTCAAGCGCGCGGGCCTCGATCCGAACAAGCCCCCGGCCACCTGGGACGACGTCGTCAAATATTCCAAGCAAATCCACGACAAGCTCGGCATTGCGGGCTACGGCCTGGTGGCGCGCAAGAATGCCGGCAATACGCCTTACCGCTTCATGCCGCAGCTGTGGGCCTATGGCGGCGGCGTCTTCGACGAGGCTACCCCCAACCCCACTTACAAGCAGATCGAGCTCGACAGCCCGCAGAGCAAGGCGGCGCTGCAAGCCTCCTACGACATGTATGTTCGCGACAAATCGGTTCCGGTCTCGGCGCTCACCAACCAGCAAGCCGACAACCAGCCCCTGTTTCTCGCCGGCCAGCTCGGCATGATGATCTCGCATCCGTCCGACTACAACGTCATGCTCGACCTGCAGAAGAAGGCGACGGGCACCGACAAAGACAAGGCACAGACCGTCATCGACAACATGCGCTATGGCCTCATTCCGACCGGCCCCGACGGCAAGCGCGCCGTCGTGTTCGGCGGCTCGAACATCCACATCCTGAAGCCCGAATATGTCGAGGGGGGCAAGGTGGACGAGCCGGCCGCAAAGGCCATCATCTGCATGTGGACGAGCCCGGAATGGTCGCTGAAGATGGCCTATGCCGGCTCGAACCCAGGCAACCTCAACGGCTTCAAGACCAAATGGATGAAGGAACGTCTGGACAACATCAAGTTCCTCGACGTCACGACCTCGATGCTGCCATACGGCATCCCGTTCCCGGCGCTGCCGCAGTCGCCCGAAATCATGAACATCATCATCCCGGACATGCTGCAGAATGCCCTGACCGGAGCGATGACCGTCGATCAGGCGGCGGAGGACGCGGCCAAGAAGGTAAAAGACCTGATGGGAGGCGGGCTCTAATCCGGGCCTGACCGACGATCCGATCGGCTGCGCCGCGAGCGCAGCCGATACTTCCCCATGAACAAGGGCGCGCTACAGTGACGATCGCGACCGGCAAGGCCGAGGCTCGCCGCAGATTGCAACCCGCCGGGTCCGGCGTGCTCCGCAGTATCTGGGAGCATCGCGCCGACTACGCGTATGTGCTTCCCGCGATCGCCGTAATGCTCATCGTCATCGCCTATCCGATCTACTACACAATCGAGCTGTCCTTCTTCAACACCCCGCCCGGCCTGCAGCTCCGCGACAAGATCTTCGTCGGCATCAACAACTACACGGCCATCCTCACAAGCGAGGTGTTCTGGAAGGTCACCTGGAACACGCTTATCTGGACAGCGGCCTCCACTTTCATTTCCTTCGTCCTTGGCTTTTGCGCCGCGCTGGCGCTCCACCGCGACTTTGTCGGCCGCGGTATCCTGCGCGCCATCCTGATCATTCCCTGGGTCATCAGCGCGGTCGCCGCTTCCTATATCTGGAAGTGGATCTACCATTCGGATTTCGGGGTCATCGGCGCGGTTCTGGTTGGCCTCGGATTGGCCGGAGGGCCGCCGAATTTCATCGACAATGTCAGCACGGTGCTGCCTTCCCTGATCGTCGTCAATATCTGGCGCGAGTTTCCGTTTGCCATGATCATGATGATGGCCGGCCTGCAGACGGTTCCCGACCAGTTGCTGCGCGCGGCGACAGTCGACGGGGCCAACGCATGGCAGCGCTTCTGGCACGTCACCTTCCCGCATTTGAGAAACGTCTCGACGGTGACGATCCTGCTGCTCGCCGTAGCCAACTTCAACTCCTTCATCATCCCATGGATCATGACCGGCGGCGGGCCGTCCAACGCGTCGCATATCTGGATCACCCACATTTATGAACTTGCCTTCGGCCGGCAGCGCTGGGGCGTGGCGTCGGCCTATTCGGTGCTGCTGTTCTTCATCCTGATGACACTCGGCTATTTCTATGTCCGTGCGCTGAGCGGCAACGAGCGGAAGGATGGGAGCGCATGAGCACGATTGCCGAGACAGCCCCTCGAGACCAGGCCCGTCGCCGCATGCGAATCGACGGATGGCGGTGGGGCGGCCGCATATTCCTGGTGTTCATGCTGCTTTACACCGCCTTGCCGATGATCTGGATGCTGCTGACCTCGATCAAGTCCGGCTTCGCGGCGATGCAATTTCCGCCGCAATGGTGGCCGGATCAGCCTACCCTTGCCAGCTACCAGAAGCTGCTCGATCCGCAGAACAGCGTCGGCCAGGATTTCCTGCGCTTCTTCTGGAACAGCCTTTACGTTTCCACTGCCACGACCATCCTTTCGGTGATCGTGGCGGTTCCCGCGGCTTACGCGTTTTCGCGCTTTACCTTCCCGGGCCGAAACTTCCTGTTCTTCGCAGTGCTGCTCCGAAACATGTTCCCGGCGGTGATCTTTCTCGTGCCGCTGTTCATCCTGATGCGTGCGCTCGGGCTGGTGAACACGCATGGTTCGCTCATCCTCACCTATCTGACCTTCGGCTTGCCGCTGGCGATCTGGCTGCTCAAGGGCTTTTACGACAATATCCCGGTGCAGCTCGAGCAGGCGGCACGCATCGACGGCGCCACACGGTTCCAAGCCTTCATCCTGATCGTGATGCCGCTCTCGACGCCAGGGATCATCGCCACCGCGATCTATTCCTTCATCGGCGCCTGGAACGAGTACATCTACGCCTACACCTTCCTCTCGAAGAACGAACAGTTGACCCTGCCGGTCGGCATCCAGCGCTTCTTCTCGGAAAATACGACGGACTTTCCGGGCCTGATGGCGGCGAGCTTCATGATGAGCGTGCCCGTCGTCGTGCTGTTTCTTGTCCTGCAACGATACTTCGTACGCGCCCTGACGGAAGGCGCGGTCAAGCACTAGGAGTCGCTGCCGATGGCCCACGTGGTCCTCAAAGATCTCGTCAAGACCTATGGCGGCTTCAAAGCTGTCAACGACGTCTCGCTGACGGTCAATGACGGCGAGTTCGTCGCTCTCGTCGGCCCTTCAGGCTGCGGCAAGACAACCACGCTCAATCTCGTGGCGGGTCTGACCTCGGTAACATCGGGCGACATCGTCATCGGCGACCGCGTGGTCAACGGCCTAGACCCCAAGGACCGGGACATCGCGATGGTGTTCCAGAACTATGCGCTCTACCCGCAGAAATCGGTCTACAAGAACCTGGCCTTCCCGCTGCAGATGCGCAGGCTGCCCAAGGACGAGATCGACAGGAAGGTCAGGGAAGCGGCGCGCGTGCTCGATATGACGCAGTTGCTCGAGCGCAGGCCGCGCGAGCTTTCGGGTGGTCAGCAGCAGCGCGTGGCCCTGGGCCGCGCCCTCGTTCGAGATCCGGCGGTGTTCCTGATGGACGAGCCGCTCTCCAATCTCGATGCGAAGCTGCGCGTGCAGATGCGGTCCGAGATAAAGCGGTTCCACCAGGACCTGAAGGCGACGATCATCTACGTGACGCACGACCAGCTCGAGGCCGTGACCATGGCGGACAGGATGGCGGTGATGAACGGCGGCTATCTGCAGCAATATGATTCGCCGGCGCAGGTTTTCGCCCATCCCGTGAACATGTTCGTCGCGAGCTTCGTGGGCAGCCCGGCGATGAGCCTTATTCCGCTCGAGGCATCGACGGCGAACGGCGGCACGGTGTTGACCAGCGCGGAGGGCTGGAGCCTTGAGCTGTCGCCGCCCAATGCGCGGAAGGTCGCGACAGCAACAAGCCGGAAAGTCGTGCTCGGCGCGCGACATTCGACGATCAAGTTGCACAAGAGTTCTGTCCCCGGCACCATTCCGGCCAAGGCCTATACGGTGGAACCGACCGGAGACGTGACATTCGTTCAGGCCTTCCTGTCCGGCGCCATCGTCAATGTCAGCGTGCCGCCGAGCATTGCCGTCGCGCCCGACGAGCGGATCTGGCTCGAGTTCGACCAGGAGCGGATGCATCTGTTCGACAGTGAAACCGAAATGGCCCTCAGGGCCGATTGACGCGGCGAACGCGTGTGGACGTGGCGCGAATGACGACGAAACTTAAGATCACCGCGATCAAGCCCTACCCAGTGTGGGTGGGAACGCGCAACCAGATGCTTGTCAAGGTCGAGACCGATCAGGACATCTTCGGCTGGGGCGAGAGCGGCTTGAGCGGCCGCGAGAAGGCCGTGGCCGGCGCCGTCGAGCATTATCGCGAGTTCCTCGTCGGCCGCGACGCCATGCAGATCGGCCGGATCTGGCAGGAGCTTTATCGCAGCCAGTATTTCGAGGGCGGGCGGGTTCTGCAGGCGGCGATTTCCGCCATCGACATCGCCCTTCACGACATCAAGGGCAAGGCGCTGGGAGTGCCAGTCTACGAACTGCTCGGCGGCAAGCAGCGCGACCGCATCCCCACCTTCGCCTCGACCGGAGACGAGGCCGAGGGCGATGCTGCCATCGAACGCGCCCATGAATTGTGCGCGCAGGGATGGCAGGCAATCCGCTTCTTTCCCTCCGGCCAGAACAGCAAGGACATCTTCGAGCCGCGCGAGTCAATCGGCGCTACGGCGAGCATGCTGAACAAGGCGCGTGAGGCGCTGGGCGAGGATGTGGTGCTCGGCATCGACTACCATCATCGGCTGTCGGTGGCGGAGGCGGCGAGCTTCTGCAACAAGCTCGGCCGCGGCGTGCTCGATTTCCTCGAGGAGCCGATACGCGACGAGACGCCAGAGGCCTACGAGTCCCTGCGCAGGATGACCGACATCCCCTTTGCCATCGGCGAGGAATTTGCCAGCAAGTGGCAGTTCCTGCCCTACATCGAGCGCGGCATTCATCAGTTCAACCGGCTCGATGTCTGCAATGTCGGCGGGCTCACCGAGGCGATGAAGGTCGCCGGCTGGAGCGAGGCGCATTATGTGGACCTGATGCCGCACAATCCGCTCGGTCCGGTGTGCACCGCCGCGACCGTGCATCTGGCCGCCGCCGTGCCCAACTTCGCCTGGCTCGAAACCAGGGCGCCCGAAAGGAAGCTGGGCTTCGACAGTTCCGACTTCTTCCCCGTGCAGCCGCGGCTCGACGGGACCGATTATCCGGTCGGCGATCTGCCGGGGCTCGGCGTCGAGGTCAATGAGAAGGCGATCAAGGCGCAGAGTTTCCGCTTCTGGGAAGCGCCGCATCTCAAACGCCGCGACGGTTCTGTCACCAACTGGTAGTTCCAACTCATCCGGAGTTCGACAATGACGCATATTTCCGACATCACGCGTCCGCCCAAGGACCTGATCGACGCGCTGAAAGAGATCGGCGCCGCGACGGTTGCCGGCACGCTCGGTCACATGGGCTTCCGCAGTCCGCATATGGTCGGCCCGGTGGCCCAGAACCATGGGAAGTCGATCGTCGGGCCGGCGCTGACGCTGCAATTCCTGCCGCAACGGCCGGACCTGTTCGACGAGGGAGAATATACCGATCCGGAAACGCAACTGCACCGGCATGTGCTCTATCATGCGCAGGAGGGCGACGTGGTCGTGGTCGACGCCCGCGGCGACATGAGCTCGGGCGTCTTCGGCGATATGATGTCGACCTATTTCAAGGGCAGAGGTGGCGCCGGCATCGTCATCGATGGATGCATGCGCGACCGGCCCAATGTCGAAAAGCTCGATCTGCCGCTATGGCTGCGCGGCTGGACGCCAAACTATCATGTGCAGACCAGCATCTATCCCAATGCGGTCAACGTCCCGATTGCTTGCGGCGGCGTGACGGTGATCCCCGGCGACATCATCGTCGCCGACGATGACGGCGCGGTGGTGGTTCCCGTCGCAATGGCCGCCAAGGTCATCGAGGAGGCTCAGAAACACCACGATTGGGAAGAGTTTTCACGCGAGAAGCTGATGCAGGGCGCTCCGTTGCAACGCTACTATCCGCTGCACGACGATGCCCGCGCAGAGTATGAGGAATGGCGCAGGTCAAGACGCCTTTAAGTTGGCAAGCGGGCCTCCCGGCCCGGCGGCGCAAGGCATCGACCATCCGGTCGCGCAAAGGCGGCTTCCCTCGCTATGAAGGCCTATTCGAACGAATAGGTAAATCCTTCCGGCGACGCGCCGACGATGACTTTCGCCATCTTCTTGCCCTCGAGCGAGCGGTTGAGGACGCCGCGGCTGAGTTCCGGCAGCAGCGTGTTGGTGAGGATGGCGTCGATCATGCGGCCGCCGGATTCGATCTCCGTGCAGCGCGCCTTGACCAGGTCCATGACGCCGTCGCCGATCACCAGCTCGGCATCGTTGGTATCCTTGAGGCGCTTGGCGATCTTGCCGAACTGGTGACGGGCGATCGCCTCGATCATGGAATCCGACAACGGGTAATAGGGTATCGTGACGACGCGGCCTAGGAAGGCGGCCGGGAAGACCTTCAGCAGCGGGGCGCGCAGCGCGGTATCGAGATCGTCGATGCCGGTCCGCACCGTGCCGTTCTTCGTGCGATCCATGATGACGTCGGATCCGACATTCGAGGTGAGCAGGATCAGCGTGTTCTTGAAGTCGATGCGGCGACCTTCGCTGTCGTCCATCATGCCCTTGTCGAAGACCTGGAAGAAGATCTCGTGCACGTCGGGATGCGCCTTCTCGACCTCGTCGAGCAGGATCACCGAATAGGGTTTCCTGCGCACCGCCTCGGTCAGGATGCCTCCCTTGCCGTAGCCGACATAGCCGGGCGGCGCGCCCTTGAGTGTCGAGACGGTGTGCGCCTCCTGGAACTCCGACATGTTGATCGAGATCAGGTTCTGCTCGCCGCCATAAAGCGTTTCGGCAAGCGCCAGCGCGGTCTCGGTCTTGCCGACGCCGGAGGGGCCGCAAAGCAGGAAGACGCCGACCGGCTTTTCCGGCGCGCCGAGGCCGGCGCGGCTGGTCTGCACGCGTCTGGCGATCATCTCCATGGCATGATCCTGGCCAACGACGCGCTCGGACAGGGTCGCGGCGAGCCTGAGCGCCTTTTCGGTCTGGCTGGACAGCATGCGTCCGGTCGGGATGCCGGTCCAGTCCTGCACCACGGCGGCGACCGCATTGCGGGCGACCGACGGCAGGATGAGCGGCGTCTCGCCTTGCGCCGCGGCAAGCTCGGCCATCAGTTCGCGCAGCCGCGCCAGGTTGGCAGCGGCTTCGTCTGCCGGCTCGGCGGACACTGCTTCGGCCTTCGCAGCCTTGGCGTTCGTGGCCTCGGCATTCCTGGTCTCGGCAGCCTTGCCGTCGCCAGTCTTGCTCTCGCCGATCTTGCTCTCGGGCGCCGTTTGCTCAGGCGCCTTTGCCGCGCCCTCCGCGCTCTCGGCCTCCGCAGTGACCTCATCGTCCGCCGCATCGAGCGGCACGCCCTCGCCGCGCAATTTTGCGCGCAGGTCGAGTATTTCGGCCACCAAGGCCTTTTCCCGGTCCCAGCGCGCCTGGGCGGCGGCCAAAGCGGTCTCGGTTTCCGCCAGCCCGGCGTCGACACGGGCCTGCCGGTCGGCGACGTCGATGCCGATCGCGGCTTCGCGGCCGATGATGCCGCTCTCGACCTCGAGCGCCTGGCGGCGGCGCAGGATGTCCTCGACCTCGGCCGGCGTCGCATGCTGCGAGACCGCGACGCGGGCGCAGGCGGTGTCGAGCAGGCTGACCGCCTTGTCCGGCAATTGCCTGGCCGGGATGTAGCGGTGCGAGAGCGAGACCGCGGCCTCGATCGCCTCGTCCAGGATCTGCACCTTGTGGTGCTGCTCCAGCACGCCGGCAACGCCGCGCAACATCAGCACGGCCACCGCTTCCGAGGGCTCGTCGATCTTGACCACCTGGAAACGGCGGGTGAGCGCCGGGTCCTTCTCGATATGCTGCTTGTACTCGGCCCAGGTCGTGGCCGCGATGGTGCGAAGCTCGCCGCGCGCCAATGCCGGTTTCAAGAGGTTGGCGGCATCGCCGGTGCCGGCCGCGCCGCCGGCGCCGATCAGCGTATGCGCCTCGTCGATGAAGAGGATGATCGGCACCTCTGAGGCCTGGACCTCGTCGATGACCGCCTTCAGCCGCTTCTCGAACTCGCCCTTGACGCTGGCGCCGGCCTGCATCAGCCCGACATCGAGCATGCGCACGCTGACATTCTGCAGCGTCGGCGGCACGTCGCCCTGGGCGATCCGCAGCGCAAAACCCTCGACGACCGCGGTCTTGCCGACGCCGGCCTCGCCAGTCAGGATCGGGTTGTTTTGCCGACGGCGCATGAGGATATCGACGATCTGCCTTATTTCCGGGTCGCGGCCGACGACAGGGTCGATCTTGCCGTCGCGGGCGCGCTGGGTGAGGTCGGTGGCGTATTTCGCCAGCGCCGAATCCCCGCCCGGACCGCGCTTCACCGGCGTCTCCGCAGCGCGCTCGGCGGGCGGTGAGCCGGCCTCGAGCGAGCCTTCGGTGACGTCGGCGAAGCGGGAGATAACCCCATCGGTGTCGATCTTGTCGAATTCGGCGCTGATCTTGGAGACCAGGCCTTCCAGCACCGGCGTCTTCAGGCAGGCAAGCAGGATATGGGCGCTGCGCACTTCCTCGACGCCGAACTCCAGCGTCGCAAGGTTCCATCCTTCCTGGATGGCGTGGAAGATGTGGTCGGAGAATTCCTCCACCGAGGTGGCGCCGTAGGGCAGCTTGTCGATGGCTCGGGTCATGTCGGCCGTCAGCCGGCTGGCATCCAGTCCGGCGTCGGCGATGATCATCTGCACATCCGAGCGCTCTGACAGCACCAGCTGCTGGATGAAATGGACAAGCTCGACATAAGGATTGCCGCGCAGCTTGGCCGTGTCGGCCGCGGCCTTGAAGGCGCGCACCCCGGTGGCGTTCAGCTTGGCGACCAGTTCCTTACGCTTGAAGCTCTGCGATGACCGGCGCTGTTCCATCGAACCTGCTCCCGCAACCTGCCGACCGTACCCTGCCATATAAGCGGCTGCTTGACAAAGCCGCATGCTGGATAGGGTTTTTTGACTCTATCCGGGCGGCACCGCCCGGTTACACAAGCCTTGCAAACTCGTGGCCAACAAACACGATTGCTGTCCAGGCTATGCGAGCCATTTCACATACCGGGTCCGGCAATCGCGCAATGGGTTTCGCCGAAGAGAACGGTCGCGTTTAGCTTCCGTTAGTTTTTGCGCAGGTGCTCAATTGTCGTCGCGCGAAGCCGGTGATAACGTTACGTTACATAGGGGTCTCAGGGCCGCTGGCTGGGGGTTGGTGTGATTGATCTCGCACTCTGGCTGAATCCTCTGAACGGTGAGAATCCGTCGGGAGAGGACTTGCGCAACGACCCGGCCTTTCATGAGCTGGAGCGCCTGGCCGAGCCTCAGCTCAAAGTTGTCCATGACGGTAACAGCAAGCCCACCTCGCAACCCAGTCCTGTCGACTGGGCGGCGGTGCTCGAAAAGGCCGAAGAGTTGCGCGCCCGCGGCCGGGACCTGCGCCTGCTGGTCATCGTCGCGCGGGCCTTGGCCAACGAGGAAGGGCTGGCCGGCCTCGCCCAGGGCCTGACGCTGATCGCGCGAACCTTTGAGCAGTATTGGGACACCATGCACCCGTCGCTGCGGACAGGCGCGCCGCGCGATGCTGCCTTGCGGCGCATCAACGCGCTGCTCGATCTGCAGAACGGCCAGGAAGGCTTGCTGGCGAACCTCAGGCAGATGGCCTTCTTCTCCCCGCGCGCGATCGGACCGATCAGCGGCCGGGACCTCGAACAGGCTGCGCTCGACGAACGCGTCATGCTCCAGGAAGCGGCCTCTGGCCTTGGGGCCGCCGAAAAGGCGGCGCTGACGAGCGCCCACAATCAGCTGTTGAACCGCGTGCGCACCGGATGCGCGGCGCAAATCGATCAAGCAGCGGATGTGATGACCTCGCTGCTCGCCGACGCGCGGGCCGCGATCGCTGCCCTCGACGCGGTGGACGCCGCGCTCAACGCCCGCATCGACGGCCATGGCGCCACTGTCCCGGAATTGAAGAAGTTCCTGCAGCGTTTGCTGACGACGCTGGAGCGGAATTCCGGTGCCGGCGCCACGGCGAATGGTGCCGCGAAGGCCGCTCCGCAGGCGGCGGCGGAACCAGCAATGCCCGCCCGCAACGGTCATGGAGCCGAGACGATGGCAAGTGTGGCAAGCGCCGTGGAAGCGAGCACCGGTCTGCCGGACCGCATCAACTCGCGCGACGAGGTCGTCAAATGCCTCGACCTCGTGGTCGCCTTCTACGACCGCACCGAACCGTCCAGCCCCATTCCGCATCTCGCGCGGCGCGTGCGCCGGATGGTGCACATGGATTTCGTGGAACTGATGGAAGATCTCGCCCCGTCGGGGCTGAAGGAGTTCCGGCTGCTTGCCGGCGTTCCCGATCCCAAGAAGCCGGCCCAGAAGGATGAAAGGTAGAAAAGCATGCCAGCAGAGAGCAAAGCGAAGGTCATCGAAAGAAACCGCGCGCCGCGCGTGCAGATCGCCTACGACGTCGAAACCTACGGCAGCCCTACGACGATCGAACTGCCGTTCGTCATGGCCGTGATGGCCGATCTTGCCGGCGCGTCGCAGACCAAGGAAGCGTCGAAATCGGTGCTTGACCGCAACTTCGTCGAAACCGACGCCAACCGCTTCCCCAAGTTCATGGAAGCGATGGGGCCACGCGTGAAGGCGCGGGTGAAGAACACGCTGCCGCAGGCCGAGGGCCAAGAGCGTGAGGAAGAGCTCATGGTCGATCTCACCTTCTCGAAGATGGGTGACTTCGCGCCGGACAAGATCGCCGAGCAGGTCCCGCAACTGGCCGAGATCCTGAAGATGCGCCGTCAGCTCGAGGAGCTGCTGGGCTTCATGGACGGCCGCGTCGACGCCGAAAAGCGCATCGCGCAGCTTTTGAACAACGAGCCTCTGCTGAGCAAGATCGCCAGCCAGGCGATGGATGACGGCAAGGGCGAGGAGTAAGTCATGGCCGAACAGCAAAAGACCGCAGCCGCCACCGCCGAGGCGGAAGCCATCGATCTCGGCGAATTCAGCGGACTCCTTGAAAAGGATTTCAAGGTCAAGAAGGACGACAGCGAGAAGCTGCAGCAACTGGTGCGCAACCTGGCTTTGGCCGCACAGTCGCGCTCCGAGACCACAACCATATCTTCCAATGCGATCAAGTCGATCAAGTCGCTGATCGCCGGCATCGACAAGATGCTGACGACGCAGGTCAACGAGATCCTGCATGCGCCGGAAGTGCGCGAGATGGAAGGCACGTGGCGCGGCCTCTGGTACCTGATCAACAACACCGAGACCGATACCAAGCTGAAGATCCGGGTGATGAACATCTCCAAGGAGCAGCTGGCCGACACGCTCGAAGACTATGAAGGCCAGATGTGGGACCAGAGCCCGATCTTCAAGAAGGTCTACACGGACGAGTATTCAATGCTGGGCGGCGAGCCGATCGGCTGCATCATCGGCGCCTACGAGTTCTCCAACCATCCGCGCGACGTCGGCCTGCTGCGCAACATTTCCGGCGTCTGCGCCTCGGCGCACACGCCGTTCATCGCGGCCGCCTCGCCGCGGCTGTTCCGCATGGACAGCTGGCAGGAACTGCCGAACCCGCAGGACTTGCAGATGATCGTCAACAACCCGGCCTATGCCTCGTGGCAGTCGCTGCGCGAAAGCGAGGACGCCCGCTATATCGGGCTCACCATGCCGCGCGTGCTGGCGCGCTTGCCCTACGGCTCGGAAACCGTTCCGGTGAAGGGCTTCACCTTCGAGGAGGAAGTGGGCGGCGACCACAACAAATATGTCTGGATGAACGCCGCCTTCCCGATGGGAGTCAACATCAACCGCAGCCACAAGCTCTATGGCTGGGGCACGCAGATCCGCGGCGTCGAAAACGGCGGCACGGTGCTCAACCTGCCGGTGCACGCCTTTCCGACCGACGACGGGTCGATCGCGATGAAATGCCCGACCGAGGTTGCCATCGACGACCGGCGCGAGGCGGAGCTGGCGAAGCTCGGCCTGATGCCGATCCTGCACCGCAAGAATACCGACCTCGCGGCCTTCATCGGCGCGCATTCGCTGCAGGACGACGAGACGCGCGCCGGGCGCCTGGTCGATCCGGACGCGCAGGCGAACGAGAGGCTCTCCGCCAACCTGCCCTATCTGTTCCCGGTCTCGCGCTTCGCGCACTACCTCAAGGCGATTGCGCGCGACAAGATCGGCTCGTTCAAGGAACGCACCGACATGGAGATCTGGTTGACCGAATGGATCAATCGGTATGTGCTGGCCAATCCAGCCTTTGCCGATGACAAGGCGCGCGCCAAGCGCCCGCTCGCCGCGGCCGAGGTCCAGGTCGACAGCGTCGAGGGCCGGCCCGGTTACTACAATGCCCGTTTCTACCTGCGTCCGCACTACCAGCTGGAAGGCATCAACGCCTCGCTCCGGCTGGTATCGGAACTGCCGTCGGTGAAAGGCTGAAATCGTTAAGCAAAGTCATCTTGTTTGTAGCGGTGGAGAAAGACAATGCCAGAGAGAACCGATGCGCCTTCGACGAAGATCGACGGCTTCCTGAAAGTCCCGGACATCAAAGGCCCGAGCAAGCGCGACGGCCATGAAGACGAAATCGAGATCCATGGCGTCGACTATAAGATGATCGCGCCCTACGACCCGAATTCGCTCTCGCGGCGCGGCCGCGTGTCGATGGGTATGATCAAATTCATCAAGCACTACGACAAGTCGTCGCCCTATCTGAAGAAGGCACTGTTCGAGAACAAGGCGCTCGACGAGGTGGTGTTCTCGGCACGCCGCACCATCGACGGCGAGACCAGCGACTATCTGGTGGTGACGCTCACCGACGCCTCGATCATGGAATACGACATGCGGCAGGCGCACGACGAGCCAGACCTGATCGAGGAAGAAGTCAGCTTCGCTTACAAGAAGATCAAGTTCGTCTACGACAAGGACGACGAGATCGAAATGGACGTCTATGTCGGCAAGTGAGGCCAAGCGGCCTGGCTCGAAAGCGCAGCTCGCCGGCAGCTCGCGGGCAAAACGCGAGGCGGTCCAGCCCTCCCTCTGGGACCGCCTCGTCAACGATTTGCCCGGGCTGACGTCGGAGATCGATGGGCTGCGCCGCCTGCTGGATGAAGAACTCGGCGCCGAGCGCGTCGAGGCTCTTCTTGCCGGCAGCGCCCGCGTCATCGATGCCGATGCGGAATTGACGCCCGAGCAGAAACGGCGACTGCACAGGCTGGTCTTCCAGACCGAGCACCGCACCGAGATCGAAAGTCGCGGCGTGGTGGTGTCGGCGCGCGTGCTCAGGGAAGCGGTCCGGCGCGATATCGAGGCCCTGTTCAACACAGAGCGTTTCGAGTCCGTGCCGATGCTTTCCGACGCCGAGCATGAACAGCCCTTGGACGAATTGCCGCCGCTTGCCGATTTTCCGGAGGTGCGGCGCAGCGTCGTCAATTACGGCGTGCCGTCCTTTTCAGGCCGCTCGTCGCGGGATTTCGACCGCGATACTTTAGCGCGCGAGATCCGCGCGGTGCTCGCCACTTTCGAGCCGCGTCTCAAGGAAAGCGCCACGACCGTCAACGTCACGCTCGGCGACAAGACCGTCGGTCTCAAGATCGAGATCGACGCCGTGTTGATCATGACGCCGACGCCGGAACGCATGCGGCTGCGCACCACGATCAATCTCGACAACGGCCTGGCGCGAACCGAATTCCGGGAGACCTGAGATGGATCGGGTCTTCGTGGAGTATTACGAAGAGGAACTGACCCATATCCGCGCGCTGGCCGCGGAATTCGCCGACATGCATCCGGCGGTGGCCCGCAACCTTTCCCTCGACACCGTCCCGTGCCCCGATCCCTATGTCGAACGGCTGCTCGACGGCGTGGCCTTTCTTGCCGCGCGCACGCGGCTGAAGGTTGACGCGGAGCGCTCGCGCTTTTCGCGCGCCGTGCTCGACGTGCTCTATCCCGACCTTGTGACGCCGGCGCCGGCGACGGCGATGGCTGTGCTGAAACCTGGACAGCAGGTGCAATCGATGATCGCCGGCCATGCCGTGGCGCGCGGCACGCGGCTGGTTTCCGGCCTGCATCCTGGGCTCTCGACGCGCTCAACCTTCACCACCGCGCAAGAGGTGACGCTTTGGCCGATCGCGATCAATTCGGTCAGCTATTTCCAGGACCGCAGCGCACTCGCCGCCGCCGGCATCGCGCCTGTCGGCGGCGTTCGTGGCGAAGCGGCATTCCGCATAGCGCTTACCCGGACCGGAAAGGGCAAGCTCAGCGAATTGTCGCTCGACCGCCTCGATCTCTATTTCGCCGGGCGCGCCAAGGCGCCGCTCATCTTCGACGCGATCTTCGGCGCCTGTTCGGCTGTCGGCGCGCGGGCGGAAGGCAAGACCAATCCGCTCACCGCGCTGCCCGAGCCAGAAATGGTCGGGATCCACGACGATGAAGCGCTGATGCCTCGCACGCGGCCGACCTTCGAGGGATACCGGCTGCTGCGCGAATATTTCATGATCCCCGAACGCTTCCACTATGTGCGCGTTGCCGGCCTGCAGCCGGTGGTGCGCAAGTGCGATGGGGGAATAGAGATCATCTTCCTATTCCGGCGTCCGGTGCCGGAACTCGCCGATGTGACGGTGGCCGATTTCGAGCTGTTCGCGACGCCGATCATCAATCTCTTCGAACGCGAGTGCAACGTCATCGAGATCGATCCGCGCCGGACGCGCCAGGTGCTGCACGCCGACCGCACCCGGGCGCGCGACTTCGAGATCTTCCGGGTCACCCGGGTGGAAGATGCGGACGCCGAAGGCAGCGAGGCGACAATCCCTGAACTGTTCAGCCTGGGGCAGAACCGCGGCAGCGGCTGGGTCTATTCGACCGAGCGGCGCCCGCGGCGGGCCACGGAGGACGAGCGACGCGAAGGTCTGACCCGCACCTCCTACACCGGCGACGACGTCTTCCTCGCCATCTCGCGCCCGGCCGGCAGCCCGTCCAACCGGCCGCTCAAGCGGCTCGACGTAATGGCGCTCTGCACCAACCGCGACCTGCCGATCCTGGACGATACGCCGTCGCTGACGCTGGAGACCGCCGACCCGGTGGAAGCGGTACGCCTGCTCGGCGCGCTGCGGCCGCCGCAGCCGGCGATCCCGGCGGCGCTGCCGGCCGGCGCCGAAGGCGAATCCCGCGCCGACAATCTCGCCTGGCGGCTGGTGGCGCAGCTCTCGCTCAATTTCCTGAGCCTCGCCAAAGAAGGCCGCGGCGTCGATCCGCTGCATGCCTTGCTCGACCTCTATGCCGATCGCGGCGATCCTAGCCTTGCCCGCAACGTGCATTCTATCACCCGCATCGACTCGCGCCCGCTGATCGAGCGGCTCAAGATCGACGGACCGATGTGTTTCGGACGCGGCACCGAGGTGACCCTGCATGTCGATCAGTCGGTGCTGGCGGGGCAAAGCACGCTGCTGCTTTCGGCCCTGCTTGCGCGGCTGTTTGCCCGCCATGCCGGGATAAACGGTTTCGTGCGGACGCGTACGCGGCTGCTGCAGAAGCAGGAGGATGTGCCATGGCCGATGACGCCCGGCAATCGCTACCTGATCTAGCGCAGCCGGCCTCAGCCGAGGCCGAGACGCTGTCGGAGAGCTTCGACTTCTTCGAGCTGCTGCGCCGCCTGGAGCAGCGGCGCGGACTGTTCGGGCATTCCGGAACCGCGGACCGCGAACCGGCAAGGCTCGGCCAACATGTGCGACTGAGCTTCTCGGCCAGGGACGTGATCAAATTCCAGGACGCTACGGACAAGGCGCCGGCGCGGGTGACCGTCGCCAATCTTGGCCTGCTCGGGCCGGAAGGGCCGATGCCGCTGCATCTGACGCGCTGGGTGCTCGACCGGCTGTCGCAGCGCTGGTTCACCGGCGCCGGCGCCGAGCAGACCAGCGACACGACCTTCGTCGACTTCGTCAACATCCTGCAGCATCGCATGATCGCGCTCTACTACCGCGCATGGGCCGATGCGCATCCGGCGGTGCAGGTCGAACGTTCGGTCGGCGGGCGCGTGCGCGCCATGCTGGAGGCCATGGCCGGCATCGGCCTTCCCGGCACGCAGGATTCCGAACTCGATGCGGTGCGGCTGCGCCAGGCCGGGTCGCTGGCCAACCAGGTCGACGGCGCGGAGCGGCTGACGCTTTTTCTCGCCACGGCCTTCAAGGTGCCGGTTGAAATCAAGGAATTCGTCGCCGCCTGGATTACCATTCCGGTGGCGCTGCAGAGCCGCGTCGGCAAGGCCTATGCGGCGCTCGGCGGCGGGGCAACGATCGGCCCGCGCGTCTTCAGCCGGCAGAGCCGGATCGAATTGCGGGTCGGCCCGCTAAGCCTCGACGACTTCAAATCGTTCCTGCCTGGAGAACGGCGCCTTGCCCTGTTCAAGAAGGCGGTGCGCGACATGATCGGCGAAGCGCTCGACGTCGATCTGCGCATCGTGCTCGCGCGCGACGCCGTGCCTTCGCCGAAGATGGGAACCATCCAGCTCGGCCGTACCTCCTGGCTTTCGCGCCCTGTCGAAAAGGGCGACGCCGACGATCTCAGGCTGCGCACCATCGTCGGCTGGCGACCGGACATGGCGGAGGCAGCCTGATGAGCCTCCTGCTGACCCTGGAACAAGGCCCGCGCTCGCAGGTGGTCAGACAGGCCCGGCTGGACGAGGGGGAGCTGGTGATCGGCCGCAGCGCCGATGCCGGCTGGCAGATCGACGATCCGGACATGTTCGTCTCACGCGCGCACTGCAAGATCAGCGGCGGCCGCGACGGCTATTACGTCACCGACACATCGAGCAGCGGACTGTTCATCGACGATTCCGACAGCCCGCTCGGCACCGGCAGGTCGACGCGCCTGCAAAGCGGCATGCGGCTGCGCATGGGCGACTATGTGCTCCATGTCGAGGTGCAGCCCAGCGCCGGCCACACCTCGATCAGCCAGGCGCCGATCGCCAACGCCGAGCCGGCATGGTCGCCGCGATCGCGGACGCCGGCCAGCATCGGCGGCGACGACTTTTTCTCGGCCAAGGTCGAGGAAGAGCCGCTGCGGCCGCGCCCGGCCGGGCTGCCCGATCCGTTCGAGCAGCCTGTGCCCGGAGCTTACGATCGCAGTTCCAATCAGCGCAGCTCACCGGCGTTCGACGATCCGTTCAGCCTCGATCCGGTGGCGACGCCGGCCTCGAACGACGAGCCCGCCGTCGGCAGGTCGGATCCGTTCGGCTTCGGCGACATGCCGTTGCGCAGCGATATGCCCGAACCCGCGGCGAAACCGTCCGGCTTCGACGATTTCGGCTTCGGGCCGGCCGCGACGCCCGCTTCCGGCAACAGTGCCGATCCAGCTCGCCGCGTCGAAAAGGCCGCCGAGAAGCCGCAGGCCGCCCGCCCATGGGAGATGCCGGTGCGGGCCGAACCCGCTGCGCCGCCGCGTCCCGCTCCCAAACCGTCACGTTCGATGCAACCGGCGCCCAGCGACATGGCGTTGCGCGCGGCGTTCCTGCGCGGCATGGGCGTCGAGGAGGCCGATTTCCCCGGGCGCGATCCGATCGCCGAAATGGAGAAATTCGGGCGCGAGTACCGGCTGATGCTCGATGGGCTGATGCAGCTCCTGCGCAAGCGCGCCGAGGAAAAGGGCAGCGCGCGCGTCGCCCAGACCATGGTCGGCGCCTCGGAGGTCAACCCGCTCAAATTCCTGCCGACGGTCGAGGATGTCATCGTCACCATCATCGCGGAACGCAGTCCCGGCTTTCTCTCCGGCGAGGAGGCGATCGGCGACGCGGTGAAGGACCTCGCGCAGCATCACGTGCGCGCCTGGCGCGGCGTACAGGCGGCGCTGCGGCGCATGATCGACCGCTTCGATCCGGCCGCGATCGAGGAAGAGCTCAAGTCCAATTCCGCGATCGGCAATCTGCTTGCCGGCGGGCGCAATGCCAAGCTGTGGGAGCTTTACCAGAAACGCCACCGCGACATCGCCCAGAGCGCGGAATCGAGCTTCCTGGGCGAGATCGGCGCAGATTTCAGGGACGCATATGAAGAGGAGTAGGGACATGATCGACAGACGTGAATTCATCGTCGCCATCGGCGCGACGGGGCTGCTTGCGGCTTGCCAGAGCGGCCCGCCGAAACCATCGGTCATCTCGGTCAACGTGACCGGTGGCGCCGGCATGAATCCGGGACCGGGCGGCGGCGACAGGCCGGTGACCGTGCTGGTGATGCGGCTTGCCAGCACAGGCAAGTTCAACTCGGCCGATTATTTTGCGCTGCAGGGCGATGCCGGCTCGGCGCTGGGCGCCGACCTCATCGGATCGGACGCGATCTCGGTCGCTCCGGGCAAGACGGCGGCCAAGACCATCACGGTCGAACCGAACGCGACGGCGCTCGGCTTCGTCGCGCTGATCCGCGAGCCAGGCGGACGCAACTGGCGCACGACCAAGTCGGTATCGCCGGGGTCGAAATTCACCATCAACGTCAGCCTCGGCAAGGGCGGCATTTCCGCCTGACGACGAGACAGCACGGCAGTGCAGAGAGCAGTGGCATGAGCGACGCAAACAGGGTGCTGTGGTCCGAGGGACTCTTCTTGAGGACCCAGCACTTCCAGCAGCAGGACCGGTTCTTCGAGGGGATGGTGCGCGGCGCGTTGCAGGCCGGCCAGCTCCATACGTTCGGCTTCCAGCAGCTGACGCTCGACCAGTCGCTGCTCGATGCCGGCCAGGTGTCGATCGTGTCCGCCCGGGGCATCTTCCCGGACGGTACGCCCTTCTCCATCCCGGAACTGATGGACGCGCCGAAGCCGCTGCCGGTCACGGCCGACACCGGCGCCGGGCCGGTGCTGGTGGCGTTGCCGCTCGAGCCGCCCGGCGGCGTCGGCTTCGATCCGGCGCATTCCGCGTCGACGGGCGCGCGCTACCACGGCAAGATCGTTGCGGTGCGCGATGCCGTGCAGGGCGGCGCCGATCCGGAAGAGATCGAGATCGCGCGGCCGCAAGCGGTGCTGTTGGCGCCCGGCAAATCGGTTGGCGGCTATACGGCGCTGCCGGTCGCCGACATCAAAGGCGTGCGCGCCGATGGCGGCGTCTCGCTCGACCAGGCCTTCCTGCCGCCGACGCTGATCACCGGCGCCGTCCACTGGTACCGGCAATTGCTGCAGGAGGTCGTCACCGGCCTCGACCAGATCGCCGAGGCGCATGGCAAGATGGTGATGGGCGGCGCCGGCCGCAGCGTCGAGGACCTTTTGATGCTGCATCTCGCCAATGCCGCGCGGCCGCGCCTTGCGCATATGCTGGCGCAGGATGTCTTCCATCCGGCCGAGCTCTATCTTGAGCTTGCCGGCCTCGCCGGCGAGATGGCCACCTACGGCTCGAGCTCGCGGCGGCTCGGAGAGCTGCCGGCCTACGACCACATGGCGCCCGGCCCCGCCTATATGGCGCTGGCGGATGCCTTGCGTTCGCTCATCCTCAGCCTGCGCTATATCGAGCCGAAGTCGCGCGCGCTGCCGGTCATGCGGCACGCGACCAATGTCTGGAAGGTGCGCATCGACAATCCGAAACTGCTGGTCGCCAGCCGCATCGTCATCCGCGTCGGCTCCGAGCTTTCGGAAGACGCGCTGCGCAAGATCTTTGTCAACCAGGCGACGGTCGGCTCCGCCGACCAGTTCGAAGGCCTATGGAAGTCGCGCCTGCCGGGCATTCCGCTGAAACCGCTGCATTCGCAGCCGCGCGAGATCCCGTATGACGGCGACAGGCTGTGCCTGGAGCTCGACCAGAAGAGCGAGCATTGGGCCTCGCTGCTCGACGCGCCCGGCTTCGTCATCGGTGTTTCCGGTGTACTGCCGAGCGAGCCGCAGGTCGACTGCTATTCGGTGAACAGGTGAGGCCATGAGCCGGGATGATCCTTTCGGACTGTCGGAGGATCGCGAGCGGACCCGCATCCGCCTGACCGGTGCGGCGCCCCGACCGATGGCGCCGCTGGCGCCCGGCGCGCCGGTCAAACGGGCGCGTGCCCATCCCAACACGCTGATCAATATCTTCGCGCCGCTGCTCGAATTCGCGCCGGAGCTCGAAAGCGCGCTGGCGCCGGAGAACCCGGAAGTCATGCGCACGCGCCTGCTTGACGAGCTGGTGCGGGCGCGCGATGCCGCTGTTGCCGCGGGCTCGTCGCTGGAGCGCGCCGACCAGGCGGCTTGGGCGGTGGCGGCGCTGCTCGACGATCTGGCGCTCAACACGCCGTGGGGTGGCGCCAGCGCCTGGCCGCGCCAGCCGCTGGTGGTCATGCTGCGCGGCGATGTCGATGCCGGCACCCAGTTCTTCACGCGCCTCGACGAGCTGGAGCGGCATCCCAACCGCGACCGCGAAATGCTGGAGCTGCAATATTATTGCCTGGCGCTCGGCTTCCGCGGCAAATACCGCGTGCCCGGCCGCGCCGGCGACCGTTCGCTCAACGCCGTGCGCGTAGCGGCGGCGCGCTTCCTGCGCAATGCGGACGCCGAAGACGCGCCGCTGTCGCCGAACTGGAAGGGCGTGATCGCCTCCGACGAGCCGCCGCGCTTCATCGTGCCGATCTGGGTGATGGCGCTTGCCGCGATCGTCGTCGCCGCGGCAGCCTATATCGGCCTGTCGATGGGCCTGAGCAGCCAGGCGGTCGAACTTTCCGCGCTGGTGCGCACGCTGCCGCCGGCCTCGCGCGGCGACATCACCCGCGCCGCGCCCAAGCAGGATGCACCCGCGCCCGAGCCGCAGCCGGTCGATTTCGCGCTGCTGCCGGAATTCGAGGCCGAAGCGCCGGACAACCTCAAGGGGGCGCTCAGCGGCACCGAGAGCGTCTCGCTGGCCAAGCTGATCATCCAGTCCTCCAATCCCGAGCTGTTCCAGTCCTCCCGGCCGACGCTGACGGAAGGATACGAACCGCTGATCGCAGCGATCGCCAAGGTGATCCTGGACAATAAGGAGCTGATCGGAAAAATCACTGTCGTCGGCCATACCGACAATGTGCGCCTGCAAAAGTCCAACCCGCTGGCCAGCAACCAGCGTCTGTCGGAAGCGCGCGCCGAAACCATAGCCAAGCTTCTGGTGCAAGCCGGCGTGCCGCCGGAGAGTATTTCTTCCGAGGGCCGCGCCGAAACCGATCCGGTGGCCGACAACTCGACGCGCGAGGGCCGCGCGCTCAACCGGCGCGTCGAGGTTCTGGTCGAGAAGAGGCTCTGAGATGTTCATCCTGCGCTTCCTCTGGGCCGTCATCACCTCGCGTTTTCTCTGGACGCTGATCGGCATCGCGCTACTTTCGCTGCTGATCTGGGTGTTCGGCCCGATCGTGCAGGTCGGCCCTTATGCGCCGTTCGAATCCGACAATGTGCGCATCGCCATCATCGCCGGGCTGATCATCCTGTGGCTGATCTGGCTGATCATCGCGCAACGCCGCGCAATCCGCGCCAACCGCATGTTCGTCGCCGAGATCGCGGCGCCGGTCGCCGAAAAGCAGCTCACGCCCGGCGAGGAAAGCGTTGCGGCCGTCGGCGCCAAGTTCGCCGAGGTGATGGCCGAGCTGAAGCGCCGCAAGCTCGGCGGCAGAAAATTCCTGCGCGAGATGCCCTGGTATGTGATCGTCGGTCCGCCGGCCACCGGCAAGACCACGGCGCTGCGCCAGTCCGGCCTCAATTTCCCGATCGACCTCACGGACGATCTGCAGGGCGTCGGCGGCACTCGCAATTGCGACTGGTTCTTCTCCGAGAACGCGGTGTTGATCGACACAGCGGGCCGCTACGTCCAGCAGGAAAGCCAGCCGGATGTCGACGCGGCGGAGTGGCTGGGCTTCCTCGACCTTCTAAAGAAGCACCGAGGCCGGCGCGCGCTCAACGGGGTGATCATCGCGCTGTCGATTGACACGCTGTCGGAGGGCGACGACGCGATCAAGGCGCATGGCAGAAAGATCCGCCGCCGGCTGGCGGAGCTGAACGACCGGCTGGAGATCCGCCTGCCCGTCTACCTGATGCTGACCAAGGCCGATCTGATCAAAGGGTTCGAAGCGTTCTTCGGCGGCTTGTCGACCACGGCGCGCGAGCAGGTGTGGGGAACCACTTTCCCGCTCGATGCCCGTGTCAGTGCCGGCACGATCCAGACGGAACTCGCCAGGCTTGCCGCCGAGCTGGAGCGCCGGCTGGTGCCGCGGCTGGAGGACGAGGACAAGCTCGGCCAGCGCGCCGAGATCTTCCGCTTCCCGGCGCAGCTTGCCAGCCTGTCGGAGCCGATCCAGGTGCTGGTCGAGGCGATGTTCGGCGAGAGCCGCTACGAGGAAGCCGCCTGGCTGCGCGGCCTCTATCTGACCTCGGCGACGCAGGAAGGCGCGCCGATCGACCGGCTGACGGCGGCGCTGTCCTCATCCTTCGGGCTACCGCCGCGTCGCGCCATGCCGGCAGCGCGCGTCGAGAAACGCAGCTTCTTCCTCAGGAATCTGCTCACCGAAGTGATCTTCAAGGAAGCCGGCCTCGGCACATTCGATCCGCTGGCGCAGCGTCGCCGCGCCTGGATCTGGCGCGGAGCCGCCGCCGCCTGCGTGCTCGCCGCCCTGCTCGCCGGCGGGCTGTTCACCTGGTCCTATCTCGACAACCGCAATGCGATCGCCGAACAGGCCGGCCAATTCGAGGCGCTGCAGGCGCCGCTCACGGACGTCGCGGCGATGCCGGCCGCGGTCGAGCAGCCGACCATGGATGGCGCGCTGGCGGCGATGGACGCGGTGGCCACGGCCCGCACGGCACCGCCGGATGCCGTCCACAATCTGCTCGGCCCGACCGCCTCGGCCGAGCTGGTGCGCGCGCAGGCCGACACCTACGGCCATGCGCTGCGCAACGTGCTGGAGCCGCACATGGTGGCGCTGCTTGAGGCGACGATGTGGCGGCAGATCCGCGATCCGGACTTCATGCTCGGCGCGCTGAAGACCTACCGGATGATGACCGGCTTGTCGCAGATGGACACCGATTTCGTGCAGAACTGGTGGGTGAACAGCCTGCCGCAATTCGCGCCGGCCGCGCCCTTCCCGACAGCGGACGCCGAACAGCACCAGCTTGCCGCGATCCGCCGCATGGCCGTCGACGACAGCTACATCGCGCCGGACAAGGAACTGGTCGCCGAGGCGCTGAAGACGGTCTGCACGATCTCGCTGCCGGAGCGCGCCTACAAGCAGTTGCTTGCCGACCCGGAAGTGGCGGCGGTCAAGGAATGGGTGCCGGCCAATTTCGCCGGACCGAACGGCGCCAAAGTGTTCGCGCGCCGTTCCGACAAGACGCTGCGGGTGGGTGTGCCGGGCCCCTACACCTATGCCGGCTTCCACGACGCGATCCTCGACCGGGTCGAGGATGTCGCCGGACAGGCGGCGCTCGACCGCGCGGTGTTTGCCGGCGGCTGCTCGGAGAATTCGGAGACGTCGGTCTCGGCGCTGTCGGAAGACATTCTGAAGCTCTATTACGACGACTATATCGCGCAGTGGGATAGTTTCCTGCGCGACATGCGGCTGGCGCCGCTGACCGATCTCAACGTCGCCAGCGAGAACCTCAAGGATCTGTCCAGCGCCGACTCGGCGCTAAAGCGGCTGCTGACCGCGGTGGTGCAGGAGACCGACCTGACCCGTTCCGACGAGGCGCCGGCCGACGACAAGAGCGGCGCCGCCAAGACCGGCTCGAAGCTGCTCAGCAAGCTCGGCAAATTGGGCAAGGTGGTGAAGACGGGAGCGAAGCTCCTGCCCCGCGCGGGCTCGGCCGACCAGGTCGACATGACCGGCAGCCTGGTGGCCGAGCATTTCAAGCCGCTCAAGGGCACGATCGCCCAGGTCGACGGCCAGCCGCCGGCGCTCGACGCCGCCGTCGTGGCGCTGACGGCGCTGTCCAATGTGCTGCAGACGGTCACCGCCAATCCCGATCCGCAGGACGCCATCAAGAAACAGGGCGGGCTTGCCGAACTGACAGGCGCAGTCGCAAGGCAGGCGCAGATCCTGCCCTCGCCGATCAACGACTGGCTGGGCGGCATTGCCGGCGACACAAGCGGCCTGTCGCAGAAAGCCGTCACCAACGAGCTCAACGCCATCTGGCGCGCCGACATCCTGCCCTTTTGCCAGGCCGCGCTCAACAACCGCTATCCGTTCAGCCCCGACAGCGCGGTCGACGTCAATGTGCGCGACTTCCAGCGCCTGTTCGGCCCGACCGGGCTCATCGACGCCTTCACCAACGACCATCTGATCAACTATGTCGACACCGCCAGCGAGCCATGGAAATGGCGCGCCGATTTCGGCCTCGACCCGGCGGCGCTGGCGGCCTTCGAGCAGGCGCGCCACATTCGTGACGACCTGTTCCCCGGCGGCACCGGTCCCGTGATGAATTTCACGCTGGAACCCAAGGATCTGTCGCCCAACGTGGCGCGGGTGACGCTCAACCTCGACGGCCAGAACCTCGTCTACTACAACAACGCAACCAGGCCGCAGCCGATGACATGGCCGGGCAAGGACGGCACCGGCGTGATCTCGCTCGCCTTCCAGCCGGTCGACGGCTCGCCCGAGGTGATGCTCAACGAGACCGGCAGCTGGGCGTGGCTGAGGATGCTGCGCGGCGGCCGCTTCAACGCCACCAAGCTCACCGACGTCTACAGCCTGCGGCTCGGCACCAAGGGGATGTGGGCCGATTTCGAGCTCAAGGCGGCCAGCGTCGAGAACCCTTACACGCTCGAGATGTTCAAGAAATTCACATGCCCGCCGCAGATCTGATCCTGCCCGGCTTTTTCGGCAAGATGCCCGCCGCCGGCGATTTCGTGACGCGCCGGCTGCCAGGCGATTTCGTGCGCAGGTGGGACCGCTGGCTGGCGCAGCACATCGTGCCGCTGTTCGGGGTAGAGACCTGGCCGGCGGACACGGCGCTGCGGTTTCTGGCCGGCCCTGGTTCCTTCGGCGCCTCGGCAGGCATCGTGCTGCAAAGCGCCGACCGGGTCGGCCGGCGGTTCCCGCTGAGCGTGGTCGCCCGGCTTTCTGAGGCGCCGCTGAAGCTGGCCTATTCCGATGGCTGGTTCGACGGCGTCGAGAACGCAGCCTTCGCCGCGCAGCGCGGGGAGTTGGTGCCCGATGAGCTGGACGCCGCCCTGACAGCGCTGCCTGCGCCACCTGTCGATGGGGATGGAGATATCATCGTCGGCCTCGTGATGTGGACGGCGCACACGGATATTTTCGACGTCGATCCGCAGGCGCCGCAATCGACGCTGGAGCAGATCTTCGCCGCGAGCTGGGAGACCAGTTGATGCAGATCTGGAACCAGATGGGCTATCCGCACCAGTTCACCATGGGCATGGACAAGACCGGCCACGAGTGGCTCGTCGTGGTGGTGAAGGGCACCTTCGATTTTCCGACGAAGCCGGGCGGACTGGTGCAGAAATCGGCCGAGCAGGTGCCGCTGGTGATGGCCGACACGCACACCGGCGTGCCGGGCTATTCGGCGACGCTGTGGGAGACGGATTTCGCCTTTCGCAAGCCCCGCTGCGATGTCATCGCCAATGGCTGCGCCTATGCGCCGGGAGGGCGCCCGGCCGAGCGCGTGGGGGTCGGCATCAAAGTCGGCAACTGGTCGAAGCTGTTCGAAGTCGTCGGCCACCGCGAATGGCGTGCTATCGGGCCCGTGTTCACTGCAACGGCGCCGCAGCCCTTCCTGAAACTGCCGATCTCCTACAACGTCGCCTGGGGTGGCGTCGACCGGCTGGATCCGGAGGACAAGCTGCCAGCCAGCTACAAATACAACCCGGTCGGCACCGGCTGGTCGCGCACCAGGAACCAGCGTCTCATTCCTGGCCTGCGGCTGCCGAACACGCAGGCCGTTGGTGAAGAGATCCGTTCACCCTTCGGCGACTACAAGCCGATGAGCTTCGGGCCGATGGGCCGCGGCTGGCCTGGCCGCATTGAATATGGCGGCACCTACGACCAGAACTGGATCGACAATGTCTTCCCTTTTCTGCCCGAGGATTTCGATGAGCGCTATTTCCAGATGGCGCCACCCGACCAGCAGATCGATCACCCGCGTGGCGGCGAGGACGTGGTGTTAGTCAATCTGACGCCTGAGGGGCGCGTGAGCTTCCGGCTGCCCAACACGGCACTGCCGCTGACGCTGTTCAAAGGTCGCGGAAAAGTGTTCGAGGGTGAACTTCTCCCAGACACGATGCTATTCGATCCGGAGAAGCGGCGGTTCTCATTGGTCTGGCGGGTGCAGCAGCGCCTCCAGCGCACAATCCTCGATTTTTCGGAATGCTGGATCGGTCCGCCGACACGCGGGATGCTGCGCGCCCGCGCCACCGGCAAGCGCTATATCCGCGGTTTTCCAATCCCACTCCGTTTTGAGGAAGACGAAGCCGCATGAGCGCCGGCCTGAACATCGTCTCAATCGGCATGGTGACAGCGGTCGGTCTTGACGCTCCGTCGAGCTGCGCGGCGATGCGGGCGCGGGTGGATGGGTTTCAAGAGACGCGTTTTCTTGGTCCCAAGGGCGAATGGCTCGTCGGTGCCCCTGTGCAATTGCCGCGGAACTGGATCGGCGAGAAGCGTCTGGTGCACCTGGCCGCGGGCGCGATCAATGAGGCTTTCGAAGGATTCGAGAAAGTAAGAAGTCAAACCCCTTTACTGCTGTGCATCGCGGAGGAAGGCCGAGCCGGCGTACCGATCCTAGACGGCTCACGGCTGATGCGAACGATTAGTCAGGTTTTGGAGTCTGAGCTGCATGAAGCTTCACGCATTGTTGCGCATGGGCGACCCTCGGGGCATGTGGCATTAGATCATGCACGTAAGCTGATCGCATCGGGTACGGCCTCAAGCGTCATGATCGCCGGCGTCGACAGCTACCTCTCGACCTTGACGGTCAATCACTATCTGACCCATGACCGGCTACTGACGGCCACCAACGCCAACGGGTTTATTCCGGGAGAAGCAGCTGCTGCAGTGTTATGCACGAGCGCTGCCAACAACAATTTTTCGCTGTTCGGTCTGGGACTCGCTCGCGAGTTGGCGTCCATCTACAATCCGCGCGATTTGCCACTCCGGGGCGATGGCATGACCTCGGCCTACCGAGGCGCGCTGGACGAATGCGGCATCGAGATGAACCGGGTCGGCTACCGAATATCCGACCTGATCGGGGAGAAGCACTGGTTCAAGCAGACGGCGTTGGCCAGTTTGCGGCTTGAGCGCAATTCCACCGGTTTTCAGGATCTGTGGAGCCCGGCAGAGTCGCTTGGCAATGTCGGCGCGGCCGTCGTACCAATCATGATCGGCATGGCATTCACTGCAGCTCGGAAAGGCTACGCCGCCGGTAATCCGGTTTTGATCGAGGCCTCCGGCGACGACGGATCGTGCGGCGCGGCACTCGTCGCCGCGAGGGCCGCATAATGTCCAACGTCTTCGCCAACTATTTGGAGATTTCCGGGAAGGCGGTAAACGCCCAAACAATTGCGGCCTTTCCGGACGTGTGCTTCACCCCGCCGCAAACGCCGGCCACACCGCCCGGGGTGCCGATCCCCTACCCGTCGTTCGGCATGGCGTCCGACACCGAGAATGGCACCGGCACCGTCAAGATCGCCGGCGAGGAAGTCAACATCAAGAACAAGTCAGATGAGAAACGGACCTCCGGGACGGAAGCGGGTTGCGCCCCCAAAAAGGGCATTATCACCTCGCAGAACACCGGCAAGAAATATTTCAACATGTGGTCGCCGGATGTGAAATTCGAAGGCGAGCCGGTGATCCGTTTTTCGGATATTGCTACGCACAATCATGCCAGCCCCGGCCCGAACACGCCGCCATGGCCCGAGATCTGCAAATTCTCACCGAACATGTTGGATTGCGAAACGATTCTCGCAGATTTCGAGTTGCATCGTCATGGCGATGAGGATTGTCCACACGGCTACGAGTCTGAACATTTCGTCCAAAACGAGTATCTGCAGTGGGAACGTGGGGAACAGACGGCGACGCAATTTGAGAACTACAACGTCAATGACGCGCCCTGCATCTGTATGGAATCGTACGCCAAGGGACCAAACGGCGGATTCCGCCGGAAGGGAGGCGGCAGCAAGGCCGGCTCTCCACATAACCTAAAAACAAAACAATGCAACGACGCGATCAGAAAGCGTACCACCACTCCAACGCTCAGTGAAATGATCGATGAATGCACGAAGGCGGTGGTCGACAATGACCCAAGAGCCAAGAATGCCAAGCCAAAGCCAAAAGCTCAGAACGATATTCAGGAGTGCCTAAGAGCGGCATTTATGGAATATCTTGATCGCGCAGTAAAATCCAAGGACAAGAAAAATTCGGCGGCGAAGGCAGCTCAACAGCCAATTGCTTGGGAAGTAAATTCTGATCCGGAAAGATTGTGGGCGAGATGATGGCAAAAGATCGTGCGCATAGACGAGTGACCGACCTGCCACCGGATATGCAGTCAATAAATGCTCTAAATGCTTACGAGCAAGGGCGAGATTATCTCCGGGTCGCCTGCCAATTGTCAGACGTGCACGAGGAAGTCGGTGAACTCGCCATTCTCAAAATATCCATGGCGTCCCTTACCGTGGAGGTCGAGCGCGTATTCGATGAATTCTCCATGGCCTTCCATTCCCGGGAAAGAATGGTCGACATTCTGCTTGAGACCGGGGGCATCGTAAGGCTGCGCCGGGCGGCGGATTGGGAGACCTACATTCTAAAGTCAAAGTTCCTGCTGGATGCATATTCGCTGGGAGGCACGACGGACTTCGTTTTTGGTGATGAAGGGCAGATTTTTCGGTTTGATGGGGTATCCCAGTGGACACTGGATTCATTCAGCAGTCCGGACCGGCTTTTTGCCATGCATGGGATTTCGCCCGACAGGCTCTATGCGGCCGGCGGCAATGGGCTTCTCATCAAGGCGAATGGGAGAAATTGGGACGTCGTCGATGTCGGGGTCGGTACAGATTTCCGGTGCCTTCTCGTCGAAAACGAGCGTGTCCTCGTAGCGGGAGACAGAGGCGTTGCGGGCTCCCTGACCGGCAGCGAGTTCACTCTTTTCGATACCGAGATCGAGGGCGATATCTTGTCGATCTGCGCCTTCAAGGGAAGCATCTATTTCGCGGATTCCGACTTCGGGATTCACCGCCTTGTCGACAGCACTTCCGAGCAAGTGGCAAATCTTGGCTACACCTATCGTCTCAACAATGGTGAATGGCTAACCGCCGTTTGCGGCGAATACATATTCCAGTTTGACGGCGCTAGTTGGCGCGGCATCGAGATCTCCTACCGCAACGGTTACCGAGCCGACCCCTTCGACACGTCGTTCATCACGTAACGGCCCGATGAAATCACTTACTTGGCATGTTCTGCGCCAGATAGGTTCGCACTCTGTTAAGGTCCAGTTCCGCGATCCGAATGAGTTTTTCTGTCGATAGCATCCGGACGACGAACAGTTCCCCTGCCTCTGGAAATTCTCGGAGGCGTTCCTCGGCGATTCGCCTGCCGATTTCACCAGCAATGCGCAAGCCGTCGAGGTGTGCATCCAGACGCTCGACAAGACGACCCATTCGAACCTCGTCCATATCCGGGTTTTGGTCCGGATTGAGCAGATGCCAGTCATAGACAGCCCACAGAAAGGCGGCCATCTCTGCATGCTGGCGCACGATATTTTCAAGGACCGGCGGTTTTGCCATCAATTCAGATTCACCGACCCGCCCCGGATACGGTTGGTGGCACTCGCATGGCTGACCAGGTACGTACCCCGAATCGTTAGGTGGCCGTCCTTTTCCATGATAATGACCGACTTGCCGCATCTCAGTTCCAGCCGCTCGCCAGCACTAATCTTCACAGTCTCGCCGTCGCGAACGACATGATGATCGGTTTGATTACCTTCGGCTGTCTTCCTGGCAGGGTCGACAATTCGTCCCACGATAAGCGGTTTCAACGGATCGCCATTCTCGAACAGCAGAGCTATCTCCGACCCGATCATGCCGGATGACAATTCCGCCAGGCTGCGAGCAGGCAAAGCCGCTTCCTTAGGATTGCCAGGAAACACTACCAAGGGGCGAGCGTCGTCAAAGCCAAGGAACAGCCCGATCACCACTCCATCAATGCGGCTCATCACCTCTGACATTGCGTACCTCAGTTCTGATTGATCTTGGAGCCCTTCATGGTGATGTCGCTCGATGCCTTGACGTTGATCTTGCCCGATCCCTTGATCGTGATGTCTTTGCCTTCGATCGTGATCGTGCCATCCTTCTTCATGGCGATCGCCGCCGAGCCGGTCTTTATGATAATCGAATTGCCGGCCTCGATGATGAGTTCCTTTCCGACGTTGATCAATCCATCGTCGCCAACCTCTAGGGAACTGCTCTTGGCAACCTTTACGGAACTCGCACCGCCGACATCTGTCGCATCATCCTTGGCGACCTTGGTCGAGCGAGCGCCGCCGATATCGCCACTCTGGTCCTTCGCGATCTTCACTGTCTGGGCGCCACCGATCTGCACCCCCTGATCGGCCCCGATGTTCCAACTGTCACCTGCCCCGATACTGTGGCTCTGCCCAGTTCCCACCGTCACGCTCCTTGACGCCCCGATCGTATTGGTCTGAGACGCACCTACGGTCCTCGCCTCGGCGGCCCCCACCGTATCCACGCGCGCGACACCCACTGTGACCGTTTGGTTCAGCCCCACTGTCTGCGAATGGTTGGCGTCGATGTTCTCGGTCGAATTCGCGACGACATGGATGGTCTCGTTCGCCATCACCGTCAGCGAGCGGTTCTTGCCCACCGTCTCGGTGTCGTTGCTGCCGATGTTCGTTGTCTGGTCGACGCCGATCTTGACCGTCTTGTTGTTGCCGACGTCCTCGTCGAGGTTGTGGCCGACGGAATGTTTGGCGTCGTGGTCGATGCGGTCGGACTGGTCGTGCTGGACCGTCTTGTTGCGGTCGTGCTTGATCAGCAAATGGTGGTCTTTCTGCGCCTGGAAATTGACCAGCTCGGAGCCGGCCTTGTCCTCGAACATCAGCTCGTTGTAGCCGCCGCCGCCTTTCGAGGAATTCGACTTCCAGCCGGATTGCGTGGCGTTGCCGGGCAGCCCGTAGGGCGGCATCTGCGACGCGTTGTAGACGCGGCCGGTGATGATCGGCAGGTCCGGATCGCCTTCGATGAAATCGACGATGACCTCCTGGCCGATGCGTGGGATCTGGATGAAGCCCCAGTTGCTGCCGGCCCAGGTCTGCGAGACGCGCACGAAACAGGAAGAGTTCTGGTCCTTCTTGCCGAGCCGGTCCCAATGGAACTGCACTTTCACCCGCGCATATTTGTCGGTGAAGATCTCCTCGCCCGAAGGGCCGACGACGGTCGCCGTCTGCGGGCCGCGCATGATCGGCCGCGGCGTGATGCGCGCCGGGCGATAGGGCAATTTGGTGGGGGCAACGCCGAGCACCACCTTGAAATTCTCGCTGTGGGCCTCGTTCTGGGTGCGGTAACCCGGGTCGAACAGCCGGTATTCGGCGCTGACCACCAGATAGTCCTGGTTCTGGTCGTCGCGCGGAAAGCTTTCAAGCGTGAACTTGCAGCCGGAAAAAAGACCGCGCACGGTACCCACCGCCGTGCTGTGCTGATGCACGGCCTGAAGCTCCTCGCGGCGGATCCCGGCGATCTTGTCGCCGCGCCCGACATCGAGATGCGCGCCGGGCTGGCGATAGTTCTCACCCGAGGCCTCCTTGTGGGCGAAGGGCTGGGCGGACTTCGACATCAGGTCGGCGCCGGGCTTCTCGAAATCATAGTCGGTGTGGGCATAGGCGCCCGGCCGCACCGCGCTGCCCGGAATCCACTCGGTGATGTATTCGACATCGCGCCGTGAGGCCTGGCCCTCGAAGTTGTAAAGCACCTTCTCGTAACCGGGCGCCGGCTTCAGCTTGCTCATCGCATCGCAGAGGATGAGCGTGTGCTTGCCCTCGTCATGCTCGAAGAAATAGAAGATGCCTTCGTGCTCGAGCAGCCGCTGCACGAAATCGAGATCGCTCTCGTCGTACTGAACGCAATATTCGCGCTGGGGATAGGACCCCTGCAGCCGCTTCTCGAATTTGGCGATGCCGTATTTCGAGAATATCTTCTCGACGATCTCCACCGCCGTCATGTTCTGGAAGATGCGGCAGTCGGTGGTGTTGCCGAGAAACCAGGGCCATGGCCTGACGGTCGCCTCGTAGAAGGCCAGCCGGTCCTCGATGCGGGTCAGTTTGAAATCCGACACGAGGCCGCTGAACCAGCGCTTCGGATCGGATTCGCCCTCGACCGAAACGACGCCGCCCAACATCTTCAACGGGTCGATGTCGCGGTTCTTCGAGACGAAGCCGACCGTGTAGGCAAAACAGCGGCTGATCTCATCGCGGCCGATGAGATGGGTGAAGGTCAGGTCGGCGCCCGCCGGCGTCTGCACAACCGTGGCGCGTTCGTTCGGCATGGTCGTGCCCCTCCTGGACGCGGCCGCCAGTATGATGGATTGAAGCCCCCGCTATGTTAACCGCATCACGTTCGGGAACTTTTCACGCCCACCGCACCGGACCACTTTCAGCCTAGCACATGTTTGGCGGCGGCCAAATAACAGCCGTGGCTAAACCGCCCCGTGCGCCGGTGTGAAACGCAGCTCTCCCGCCGCGCTCGCAAGCTGCTAGAATGCCAGAGCATTTCCAGGAAAGCTGCGTTGGCGTTTCCGCCTGGAACTGCGCGGAAAATAAGCATTTTGTTGACCAAGTTGGGCGACGCTTCCGGATGTTCATCTCGCTCCAGATCAGCAATGTCGACAGGCTGCCGGCCGGCACTGCCGCCAGCTATGCCGCCCGCGACCGCAGTTTCGAGATCGGCCGCGAGAATTGCGACTGGACGTTGTCCGATCCGGACAAGTTCATTTCGGGCCGGCACTGCGAGGTCCGCTACCAGGCGGGTTCGTTCTGGCTCTACGATGTCTCGCGCAACGGCACTTTCGTCAACGGGTCCAGCCAGCGCATGAGCGGACCGCATCGGCTGGCCCAAGGCGACCGGCTGCTGATCGGCTGCTACGTCGTCGGCGTTTCAATCGAAGACGAACGGGCCGCGACCGGACATCCGCAGACCAGGACGGGATCGACGCAGCGCGAGCTGCCGCCCTCGCCCGGCGGCCCGTCGGTTCCCAGCCATGAGCCGTTCTTCAGTCCGGCGGAACAGCGCCCGACCGGGACGGCGCCAGTCTCCAGATCGTCGGCCCTGCAGCCCGGTCCGGCGGCCCCGGCCAATCGGCCGGCGGAAGCGGACGCGATGCTGGGGGAGATCGCTAGGGCGGCGGGCATCGCGCCTGAATTGCTGCAGTCGCGCGACCCGCACGATGTCGCGGCCGAGATCGGCTCCGTGCTGAGGACCACGGTCGAGCAGCTATCCCTGCTCCTCAAGGCGCGCGCGGCGGCAAAGGTGCTCGCCAAGAGCGCGCACCGCACGATGATCGGCGCCGAGGACAACAACCCGCTGAAATTCGTGCCGGGCACCGACGACATATTGGAGATCATGTTCGCCAGGCGCAGGGCCGGCTATCTCGATGCCAGGCGCAGCGTCGAGGATGCGTTCCGCGACCTGAAGACCCATGAGATCGCGACCTACGCCGCCATGCAGGCCGCGCTGTCCAAGCTGCTTGACGACCTGTCGCCGGAAGCGATCGCCAAAAAGATCCCGCCGGCGTCCTTCTCGTCCAGGAAGAGCCAGGCCTGGGATGCGCTTGTCGCGACCTGGCGGACGATGGAAGACAAGCACGAGAACGGCATGCTGGATGTCTTCCTCGCCTATTTCGCCGAAGCCTATGCCAAGGCCAACAAGCAGAAATAGCCGCACGGCACAGACCCCGCCAACCGTATGTGACAGGTCTCATAGAAGAAGCCGTCTCTTCGAGCATCTTGCTCTCCGATTTCAATCGGCGGGCCGTTTCAATTGGGTATCCGGGCGACTAGAATGCCCAGGGACGCTTGCCCGGCGGGCAAAGCGGCGTGGCTTGGGGCGTGTGCAGCAATGTCATGTTTCGGCGAGATGAGCCTGTCCATGCGGTGCACCGCCGAGGCTCAGGCTGGAACGCGTTTCCCCGGGCCAAAACCTGCTCATTGCAATTCGAGGGCGGGTTGTCGCCGATGAGTTCCAAGGACGATCCTTCCAGGTCGGCGGATAGAACCGTCATCCGCGCGCCGCGGCCGAAGCAGAAGCCGCTTGCGGCTCCCGAGAGATCCGGTCCGGAAGGCGCACGTCCTGCTCCATCGCCTGCCCGCGAGGCGACAGTGTTCGACCCCGGCGGCGGCCGACAGATGCCAACCGGTTGGTCGTCCGGAACCGTGCTGTTTCAGGGGCCTGCCCCGGGAGCGGTGGACAATGCGACGCCGGGGCTGCCGCAGGACGCCGTGCTCGCCGCCGCCGAGGGCGTGCGATATGCCGCGACAAATCCGATCCTTGCCGCGGCGGCGCCGCTGCTGATGCTCTTCGGCCAATTGCGGCTGATGCCGGTCGAACGGCAAGCCGCACCCTTGGCGGAGCGTATCGCCGACGCGATCGAGACTTTCGACCGCGCGATCGCCAAAGCCGGCGTAGCCGAGGAAGACGCACGCATCGCCAAGTTCGCCCTTTGCGAAACCGCCGACGACCTCGTCGGCAACCTACCTTGGCCGGACAAGGACAGCTGGCCTCAGCACAGCCTGGCGGCGCGGTTCTTCCATACCCAACCGACGGGCACGGGCTTCTATGGAGCGTTGAACAAGATTCTCGCCAAGCCGGAAGCGCATTACGACCTACTCGAATTGATGCATGCGTGCCTGTCGCTGGGCTTCGAAGGCCAGTATCGGGGGCTGACGGGCAAACGAAACATGCTCGAACGCGTCCGGCGCGACGTCTACGACACGCTGCGCTACTTCAAGCCGCGCGCCAATGATGACATCTCGCCACGCTGGCAAGGCATGGCGGCGGCGCTGCCGAAGCCAAGGGCGCGGCTGCCGCTCTGGGCGGCAGCGGCCGCCGCGGCGACGCTGGTGACAGCGGCCTTCTTCGGGCTGCGGATGCTGATCACCGACGAAGGCGACGCGACCGCCGGCGAATTGCTGGCGCTCAACCCGTCGACGCCCGTCACCATCGAGCGCGCCAGCGTGGCGGCGCCCACTGAGCCCGCGCAACCCAGCCCGCCGCCGCCCGCGGTTCCGGACACCACCCAGATCGACCGCATCCGCGCCGCACTTGCCAAGGAGATCGCCGGCGGCGGACTGAGCGTCGGCGAGAAGGGCGAGTTCATCGTCGTCGAGGTCAATAACCAGCTTTTGTTTGCGTCCGGCCAGGCGGAGGTGAAGCCGCAGTTCCAGCCTGTCGCCGCCGACATCGCCACGGCGCTCGATGCTGAACCGGGGCCCATCAATATTATCGGCCACACCGACAATGTGAAGCCGAAGAAATCGAGCACGTTCAAATCGAATTTCGATCTTTCCGTCGCCCGGGCGAAGGCTGTCCAGGCAATGATGGCCAAGCAATTGAAGGACCCGTCGCGGCTGAGCGCCGACGGCAAGGGCGAGGATGAACCGATCGCCGACAATGGCACTGCGGAAGGCCGCGCCAAGAACCGCCGCGTCGATGTGATGATCCCGAAACAGGAGACCTTGCAGACGAGCGCGGCGGCGGAGAACGGCGACTGATGCGCTGGATGCTGCGTATTTTCAGCCTGGCTGCGCTTGCCGGTTTCTCGGCGGCGGTCTGGTATGCCGGGCCGCTGATTCGCTTCGCCGATACGCGCCCGCTTGGACCTGTGTGGCTCAGGGCCACCATCATCGGCGTCACCATCGTGGCACTCGCACTGTTCTACGGGATCCGCTTCTGGCAGCGGCGCAAGGCGCAAAAGGCGCTCGAAACGGCCATCGTGCGCAGCGACGAGCGCGACGACGATTCACAGCTGCTTGAAGCGCACATGAGCGAAGCCATCGCGATGCTGAAGCGGACGAGCGGCAAGCGCAATTTCCTCTATGATATTCCCTGGTACATCATCATCGGCCCGCCAGGCGCCGGCAAGACGACGGCGCTGGTCAATTCCGGGCTGAAGTTCCCGCTTGCCGGCTCCGGCAGCGCGCAGCCGCTGGCCGGCGTCGGCGGCACGCGATCCTGCGACTGGTGGTTCACCGACGAGGCGGTGCTGATCGACACGGCCGGCCGCTATACGACGCAGGAATCGGACCGCGAGCGCGACAAGGCAAGCTGGCTCGCCTTCCTGGGACTGCTCAAGAAGCACCGCACCGCGCAACCGATCAACGGCGTGATCCTCGCCATCAGCCTTGCCGACCTGATCGGCTTCCACGACCGGCAACTCGACGCGCATGTCACCGAGATCAGGAGCCGCCTGCGCGAGCTGCACGAGACGCTGAAGGTCCAGTTCCCGGTCTATCTGCTCTTCACCAAGGCCGATCTCATCTGCGGCTTCATGGATTATTTCGGCGATTTCGACGAGACGCGCAGGCGCAAGGTGTGGGGGGCGACGTTCCAGACCGCCGACCGCACCAAAAACATGGCCGGCGAGGCGCCCGCAGCCTTCGATGAGCTGGCGAAGCGGCTCGCCGAAGAAGTCGCCGATCGCTTGCAAGAAGAGCCCGACCCGGTGGCGCGGATCGCGCTGTTCGGCTTCCCGGCCCAGTTCGGCGCGCTGAAGAACCGGATAACGCAGTTTGTCGGCAGCCTGTTCGACACATCGAGGTCGCAGGTCAATGTCAGCCTGCGCGGGCTCTATTTCTCGTCCGGCACGCAGGAAGGGACGCCCTTCGACCAGGTGTTGGGCGCGATCGGCCGCAGTTTCGGCAGTGCCTCGCAGATGCATCTTTCCGGCGCCGGCAAGAGCTTCTTCCTGCACGACTTGCTGGCCAATGTGATCTTCCCGGAATCAGGCTGGGTGTCCTTCGACCGGGCGGCCGAGCGGCGCGCGAAGCTCGCCAGGTTCGGCGGCCTTGCCGCGATCGCGCTGGCGGCTGCGGCAGCGCTCGGCATGCTTGGCCTCAGCTTCTTCGCCAACAAGGCGCTGATCGCTTCCACACGCCAAGCCATGGCGCATTATCGCGACAGCGCCGATAGCCTGCTCAAGAGCACCACGGTGACCGATGTCGACCTCGAAAACGTCATCGGTCCGCTCGACCAGCTGCGCAACCTGCCGGCCGGGTTCGAAAATAGCGACCAGGGAAAGCCGATCGAGGAGACGTTCGGGCTCAGCCAGCGCGAGCGGCTGCTGTCGGCCTCGAAGACGGCCTACCGGCAGGCGCTGGAGCGGACCTTCCGCTCGCGGCTGCTGGTGCAGGCCGAGCGGACGATCCAGGCCAGGATGGCCGATCCGATCGCGCTTTACGAGCCGCTCAAGATCTACCTGATGCTGGGCGGCAAGGCGCCGAAGGTCGACGACGAGCTGATCGTTTCCTGGATGAAGCAGGACTGGGAGGAGAACCGCTACCCCGGCGAGAACAACCGCGAAGGCCGCGCGCAGCTCGAAAAGCATCTGCGCGCCATGCTTGCGCTTGACGACGCCTACGATCCGACCTTCGCGCTCAACCAGCCGCTGGTCGAGGCCGCGCAGCGCTCGCTCGGACGCATGAGCCTCGCCGACCGCGCTTCGGCGCAGATCAAGTCGGCGGTCTACGCGGCAAAGCTGCAGGATTTCTCCATCGCCGCGAACGCCGGTCCGGAAGCGCAGCTGGTGTTCGAGCGCACGGATGGCAGCGAGCTCGCCGATCTTCACGTCCCCGGTCTTTACACGCGCGCCGGGTTCAATCGCTTCTTCCTGCCGCAGCTCTCGCGCATCGCGCAGATGCTCGTCGACGACCAATGGGTGCTCGGCGGCGGCGGCGAACAGGGCGGCATCGACCAGGACCTGCCCAGGCTCGGTCCCGAGCTCATCGACCGCTACGGCAAGGAATTCGCCGCCGCCTGGAACGGCGTGCTCGACCAGCTGAAGCTCAAGGCGATGCTGAAGGACAAGCCGCAATATCTGGCGCTCTCCGCCCTCGCCGCGCCGGACTCGCCGCTCGACCAGCTCTTCACCGCGATCGCCGATGAAACCGCATTGACGAAGGATAGCGGCGCCGACGGCGATATCGGCACGGCGCAGCCGGACCCCGCCAGCATGGCCAAGGGGCTGGCCCGCATCGGCCTGCAGATCGCCGGCGGCAAGTCGCAGAGCCGCGCCGGCGCTAGCTCGGCCGTCGTGCAGAATGCCGGCGCGAGCGTCGAGGCGCAGTTCCGCTCGTTCCAGGCGCTCGTCGGCGGGGCCGCCGGGCGCCGGCCGCTCGACGCGCTGACGCAGAACTTCCACGACATCTTCCAGAGCCTGAAGCTCGCGGCCGATGTCCCCACGCAGACCGAGCGCGTCAACGCCAATTTGCAGCTGCAGATCTCGACGCTAAGGGCCAATGTCTCGCGCCTGCCCAAGCCGCTGGCGCGCATGGTCAACGCGGCGGCGGACGAACTCGAAGGCAATGTCGCCGAGGCCTCCGTCGCCAACCTCAACCAGAGCCTCGACCAGACGGTGACGCGCGTCTGCGAGGAGGCAGTCAACGGCCGCTATCCCTTCACACGCGACGGCACCGACGAGATCTCGATGGCGGATTTCACCAAGCTGTTCGCGCCTGGCGGCCTGATGGACCGGTTCTTCGCGCAGAACCTCGCGCCGCTGATCGACATGACCGGCCAGGAGTGGACTTGGAAGCAGGACGCCCGTTCCAGCCGCGACCTGGCCAAGTCGACCTTGAAGGCGTTCCAGTCGGCGGCGGAAATCCGCAGCGCCTTTTTCCCTTCCGGTGGCTCGGTGCCCTCGGTGTCGATCACCATAACGCCCACCTCATTGAACAGCGAAGTCGACAGTGCTTTGCTCGACGTCGACGGGCAGACGGTCCAGAGCGCCCAGGCCGGCAACGCGCCGAGCATCGTGACATGGCCGAGCGGCGCCGCTTCCGGATCGGCGAGCCTCAGCCTCGTGCCGGAAATGCCCGGCCGGGAGTCCGCGCTCAAATTTGAAGGACCATGGGCATTGAAGCGGCTTTTCGACAAAGCAACCATCACCGGCGACGGCGCCAACACCGAAGCGCGCTTCGTGATCGGCGGACGCGATGTCGCCTACACCATCCAGGCCGGCTCGGGCGCCAATCCGTTGCTGCTGCCGGCCTTGTCCGGCTTCAGCTGTCCGAAGGCGTTCTGAGATGGTCGGTCCCAGCCTTCATTTCGGTACTCTAATACATACGCTTGTGGCAGAGTGGCCTGGGCACGCGGCCCATGGCTGGTCACAGAGGACGCCTGCTGAGCGCTTGGTGGCAAATTGAGCACTGTCGCCCTCCCCATCGACAGCTTCGGCGTGAGCCACAAGGGCTGCGTGCGCGACCACAATGAAGACAATTACCTCATCGAGCCGCAGACCGGGCTGTGGGTGGTGGCCGACGGCATGGGCGGCCATGAGGCCGGCGAAGTCGCCTCGGCCAGCATCGTCGACCATCTGGCGACGATCGGAATTGCGAGCTCGGCGCCGGATCTTCGTGCCCGCTTCGAGGACAGGCTCAGCCGCGCCAACGCCGAGATCCGCAACATCTCGCGCTCGCGCGGCATCACCATCGGCTCCACTTTCGCGGCCCTGCTTGCCATGGATGGGCGCTTCGCCTGCCTGTGGGCCGGCGACAGCCGCATCTATCTCGTCCGCAACGGCTCGATCTCCCAGGTTTCCAAGGATCACACCGAGGTGCAGGAATTGCTCGACCGCGGCATGATCAGCGCCGAGGAAGCGCGCGTCTGGCCGCGCCGCAACGTGATCACGCATGCGATCGGCGTCAGCGACGAGCTCGAGATCGATTTCCAGCAGGGCGAGCTGATGGCGGGCGATGTCTTCGTTCTGGGCACAGACGGATTGACCGCGCATGTCAGCGACGCCGAGATCGAGGCCGCGGTCAGATCCGCCACGCCGCGGACGGCATGCGAGAACCTCTTGAAAACCGTGCTGGCGCGCGGCGGAACCGACAATGTGACTATCGTGCTCGTGAAGATCGGCGGCGGGCAGAGTGGCGCGCTCCATCCGGATCGGTCCGCAGCGGAGGGCCTGGCCAGATGAGCGACGACGACAGGACGCGAATTTCGGCGAACGTCACCTATGCGGGTGTCGGCACGCAGCTCAGCGGCATCTACGAACTCGACGAGAGGATCGCCTCCGGCGGCATGGGTGAAGTTTATCGCGGCCACAACATCCAGACCGGCGACCATGTGGCGATCAAGATCGTGTTGCCCGAATTCGCCCGCGATCAGACGATCCTGTCGCTGTTCCGCAAGGAAGCATCGATCCTCAACCATCTGTCGCACGACGCGGTGGTTCGCTACCACGTCTTCACCATCGATACGGGGATCGGCCGCCCCTATCTGGCGATGGAGTTCGTGGATGGCCAATCGCTGTTCGACGTCATGCGGCGCGGGCCGATGCCCGGAGAGGACGTGCGCCGGCTTTGCCATCGGCTCGCATCGGGGCTCGCCGCAGTGCATAAGGCCGGTGCGGTGCACCGCGACCTCTCGCCGGATAACATCATTTTGCCGGGCGGGCAGGTCGAGCGCGCCAAGATCATCGATTTCGGCATCGCCCGGTCGGCCACCGTCGGGGGCGAAACGCTGATCGGAGGCAAATTCGCCGGCAAATACAACTACGTCTCGCCGGAACAGCTCGGCCTCTATGGCGGCGAGGTCAGCGAGCAATCCGACATCTACAGCCTCGGCCTGGTGCTGGCCGCGGCGCTGCGCGGAAAGCCGCTCGACATGAGCGGGTCGCAATATGAGGTCATCGAAAAGCGCCGGGCCGTGCCGGACCTGTCGGATATCGATCCCGATTTCCGCGAGCTGATCGAAGCCATGCTGCAGCCGGATCCGCGCGACCGGCCGGCCAGCATGGTCGAGATTGCCAGGGCCTCGCGCGGCGAGGATCTCGAGGCGACATTGCCGCCGCCGGTGTCGTTTGGGGCACGCGAACGCTCCGGCCTGCCGCGCGCCGGTTGGACGGCGCTGCCGGATTCCAAACCGCAGCCGCCGGCGTCTCCCGGCGAGCCCCGCTTCGTTGAGCATGTGCGTCCCGCATATCTGTCGGAGCCACGGCCCGCGCCGGCAGCCGCCCCGGCCAGTGCGCCCGCACCGGCCGCACCCAAAAAGACTTCGCGTATGCCCGCCATCGCCGGCGGGGTCGCGGCTCTCGCTGCGCTGGTCGGGGGCGGCGTTTATTTCAGCGGTGTCCTGGCGCCCCCGCCGGCAACGGTAACACCCAAGCCACTGACGCCGAAGCCGGTCGCCGAAGCCGCCAAGCCGGTGGCCGAGGCGCAGCCACCAGAGGCGCCGAAACCTCAGACGCAGGCACCGGCCGCGGCTCAGCCGCAGGCGCCGAAGCCTGACGGCGCCGCCACCATCGAGACGGCGAAGCCGCCTGTCCAACCCGATGCGGAGGCAAAGACGCCCTACGAGAGGCCGGCCCGGCCTGCCACTCAGCCGGAGAGCGAGGCCAACAGCCAACCGCATCTCCCACAGGTCGAGACCAAACCGGCGCAACCGCCGGCGGCGCAATCGCCGAAGCCTGCGCCGGCTCCCGCGCCAGCGGCCACCGAAAGCCACAAGCCGGCGCAGCCTGCAGGCAAGCCGGCAGCCAAGACGCCGGAACCGAGCCAGGCGGCTGAGAACAAGCCGGCGCAAGAGGCAAATCCACCGGCGGCCAAGCCGAGCGTAAAAGAGCTCGTGGAGATGCTTTCCAAGTTGCCCAAGCCGGCGGCTTCCCCACCTCCAGCTTCGCAAAGCCAGGCATCGACGCAGCCGACCCCTCAGCCGGCCGAGCCGAAGGCGCAGACCCCAACACCCAGCCAGCCGGAAACGCCGATCGCGCCGGCACAACCAGCGCAGCAAGCGCAGCCGCCGGCAGCCAAGCAGCCCGACAACACCGACGTTGCCATCAATGTGCCCAAGCCGGCGCTTCCTTCAGCGGAAGACGACATGATCAAGTGGAACGACCAGCGCTCCTGGGTGCGTGATTTCAGCGGCGGCAGCTGTTTTTACGCGAACGTCACTTCCGGACCTGGCGCCACCCCGACGATCGAGGGATACGCAACGGCGGTGCAGCCCTTCGAACAATTGCTCAATGATTTCCAGTCCAGGTTTCACGCCGAGCCGGACATCAGTGTGCGCCTGATCACCCCGCCGCAGTGCGGCGTGCCCACTTTCCTTCGCTTCCTCGACCGAAGCTCGGCTGCAAAGCCACAGCTTGTCCTCGACCGGACATCGGTCCCCGACGGATCGCCGGTCAGCGGCGCGCTGTATACGGGCGGCGGGCTTGTCTCGAACATCATGCTGATCGACCACAAGGGCATCGCCTTCAACCTCGACGACCGCATGGTGCCGCAGACCGACAAGGTGACCTTCAACATCCCGATCGGTCTCGCTGCCGCCGACAAAGCAGCCGCCAAAGCGGTGCCGCAGATCATGCTGGTAATCACCGGCCCCAAGGACATCCAGGCCGCCATGTTCTCCAGGCCGACGCCGGCCTCGGAGCTTTTGCCGAGGATCCTCGAGGAGATCGAGGCCGATGGATCGCAGTTCTCCGCCACGGCCACCTATTTCCGGCTTGGCGGATAGCATGAACGCCGATGGACCTTCGCCGCCTGCGTTATTTGGACCAGCCCTCGCCACGCAAGCAGCGTAGCCGGCTCCGATTGCCGAGCCGCATCACGCTTGCGGCGCTGCTCGGCGCGGCGCTGTTCTGGATCTTTTCGCCCGCCAAGGCGCATGCCGAATTCACCGTCTGCAACCAGACGCTCGACGTCGTGAATCTCGCGGTCGGACAGAAAGTCGACAATGCCGACCAGACGGACGGCTGGTGGACCATCGGCGCCAACCAGTGCGTCAACGTCATCCGCGAGGAGCTCACCAACCGCTATATCTATCTCTATGCGACGGACGTCTTCGGCCACGCGATCCTCAACGGATCGACCGAGATGTGCATCGACCGGCGGCGCTTTTCGATCCGTGGCATCGAAGAGTGCTGGCAGCGCGGCCATATCGCGGCGCGCTTCGTCGAGGTCGATACGCAGGAGCAGGTGCGCTGGACCTATTTCCTGACCGGAAACAGCCCGTGACGCACTCGATCGACACGAGCTTCAAACAGAAAAAGCTGGCGCGCTTGGCCGAGCGCCGGCGCAAGCTCCGGCGCGGAATCCTTGCAGGGGCCGCAACGCTCGCCGTCGTCGCTTTGGCCACCGGCTTCTACCTGACCAAGGACTATTGGTCGTTTGGCGACGAGGACGAGGAGCTGCATCCCGTCGAGGGCATGGAAGACGTGCCGCCCGATGCCTCGGTCTATGTGCCGGCGATCATCGATCTCGCCGGCGATCCGATGTGGATCACGCTGGCGCCCGATGCCGACACCGCGACTAAGGGCAAGACCGTCGCGCGTCCGGCTGAGCTCGACAGTTCCGGAGCTTCGCCGCAAATCGAGATCCTGTCCGACGTGATGCTGAGCGCCAGCGAGAAGTTCATGACGACGATCCCGTCGACGCAGGAGGATTTCGCCTTCTTCCAGGCGCAGCGGCAGGCCGCTTCCAAGCCATCGGCGGCGACGCCCGACGACGCGCAACCGGCACCGCCCGCTCCGGCCGCGGCGCCAGACGATCAACAGGGCGATCCGCAGGGCGACCTCGAGAACGATCTCCAGGCGGCGCCTGACGAGAGCGACGCCGGCCCGGCGACCAAGGCCGACGCCGACGATCCCGAGGCCGGCTGGGGCGAGACCATCGACCAGGGGGAAGCCGCGCTCCCGGCTTTCAAGAAGACCGCGGTCGAGAACAACACGACCGTGGCGACCGTCGCCAGCGAATACCAGCGCTTCGAGGCGACCGAGGATACCTTCGTGAAGATCCTCAACGACCGCAGCCTGGACAGCGTGGCGCTCGACGCGCATTTCTCCGCCGACGACGCGAAGCTTGCGGGCGAGGCGCTGAAGACGCTGTTCAACCGCGACGGGCTGGAGCCCGGCTTTGTGGTGGCCATGCGCGGGTTCCGTCCGAACCGCGAGACGACGACGATGTCGCTGATGCAGGTCTCGATCTACGCCAAGAATGTCTATGTCGGCACGCTGACGCGTAATGCGGCCGGCGCCTTCGTGTCGGGCGTGGATCCGTGGGTTCGCGAGGACCTCTTCAACTATTCCGGCGCCTCGGACCAGGGCGGGCCCAAGCGGCAGTACCGCCTGCTCGACGCGATCTATTCGACGGCAGCACGCAACAAGGTGCCGACCAGCGTCATCGGCGAGGCGATCATGTATCTGTCGCGGGGGCAGGACCTCGACGCCTTTGCCAGCGAGGACCAGCGCCTGGTGCTGATCTATTCGCAGACGCCGCGCGGCCAGGGCGAAATCTCCGGACGGGTTCTCTATGTCGGCGTCCAGGGCGCGCAAAAGAGCCTCGACTGTTTCGTCTTCCAGCAGAGCGACGGCCAGTATGCCTGCGTGACGGGCGACGATCAGGTGCGATCGCTGACCGTCACCAACGGCATGGTCACACCGGTCGCCGGAGTGATGACCTCGACCTTCGGCCCGCGCAAGCATCCGATCCTCGGCACGGTTCGAATCCACAAGGGCGTCGACTGGGCGGCTCCGGTCGGCACACCGATCGTGGCCGCCTTCAACGGCGCGATCTCCTTTCAGGGCGATGGCGGCGGCTACGGCAATCTGGTGAAGATCACGCATGCCAACGGCCGCGAGACGCGTTATGCGCATATGCAGAAATTCGCCATCGCCAGCGGGGTCGGCACCAAGGTGAAGGCCGGCGACGTCATCGGCTATATCGGCACAACAGGGCTTTCGACCGGCCCGCATCTGCATTTCGAACTCTATCAGAATGGCGTGGCGATCGATCCGCTGGGCACGGTCACTTCGGTCGCCACCGCCGTTTCCGTCAGCTCCGGCGGCTCAGGGGATTCCGCCGTCGAGACGCTGACCGACCGGATCGTGCACGTCGAAAGCGGCGGCAGCGCCCGTGCCAAGAACCCGCTTTCGTCCGCGACCGGCGCCGGCCAGTTCATCTCCAAGACCTGGATCCGCATGATGAACACCTATCGTCCCGATCTCGCCCGCTCGCTTTCGACCGCCGACCTTTTGGCGCTCCGCTACGACGCGACGCTGTCGCGCGAGATGGTGCGCAACCTGGCGCGCGAAGGCGAAGCCTATCTGCGCGCCCGCGGCCACCAGATCACCGCCGGTCGCCTCTATCTTTGCCATTTCCTCGGCATGGAAGGGGCGCATCAGGTGCTGGCGGCACCGGGCTCGTCGCAATTGACCGCGGTTCTGGGATCAGCCGTCATCCAGGCCAACCCGTTCCTTACCGGCAAGACCGCCAGTTATGTCGTGGACTGGGCCGAGCGGAAAATGGGGCAGAAAGCGCCGCGCGTGGTGACCGACCAAGGCCAGCCGGCGACGACCACGACCGAAATCCGGCAGACGTCTCCGGAATTCGAAAAATACAAGCAGGCGATCACCGCGCTGATAGGTTCGATCCAGAATACGCTGGAGCCCGGCTAACGGCACTGCACAGGGATTTTGACCTCTCTTTGCGTTGGCAGATGGCATGCATTGAAGATTAGCCGAAACGCCCATCGCGATCGTCATTCTATGGCGGAGCAAGGAGCGAAGCGACGCCGCGCAGACCATAGAATGACGAGGTTGGGGCGGCTTCAACCAATTCCCGGCGTTTGCGCTGATTTCACGGAAATCACCAAGGCGCTGATCTTCGGCACCGGCATCGCGGTAGGCGGTGCGCTCAAGAACTGACCGAGACAAAGCCCGGCCGGTCGGCGGGCCGGCTGTCTCGCCATGAGCCGTTTGGAGACAGGGGCGGCCGCCTATTGCGTCCTGATCCGCATTTCCACCCGGCGGTTGACCGGATCGTAGGGATTGGCGACGCGCGGATGCGACTTGCCCAGGCCGATCGGCTCGAGGCGGGTAGATTGAACGCCGTTCGCCGTCAGGAAGGCCGCCACCGATTGCGCCCTTCGCTGCGACAGGTCCTGGTTGTAGCGATCCGTACCGGTCGCGTCGGTGTGGCCTTCGACGACGAAGCTGAACGTGCTCAGCCTATTGTCCTTCAGCGCCTTGGCGAACTCGTCCAGCTCCGTGCGGGCGGTCTGGTCGAGCTGGGCCGAATCCAGGGCGAAATTGATCATCATGTCGAGGCTGCCCTTTTGGGGCGCCTCGTTCTTGTCGGCTTTGCTCTTGCACTCTTCCTCGGTGCCGACGCAGATACCGCGCGACGCGCCAAGATTACCCTGGCCAGCGAAGAACTTCACGATGTCTTCCGATTTCTGTAGCGGATCGGCATAAACGTGCGTTGAAAAAAGCACGGTCGCCAATGCCAAGGCTGAGCTGCCCCACCGCATGACCGTCACTCCTGTTTGAGCGGGTTTCGCTGGCGCGCACCATATCAAATCTTGAAGCGATTGTCTGTGAACAAGCGCACGTTGCCGATGGCCGCCACCTGCTAAAAGCTAGAGCATGATGCCGAAAATATGAAGCGGTTTCGGGCGGCATCACGCTCTAGTTCTTTGATTTAGAGGCGGGTTCATCCGGCTCTAAGGCTTGACCGGCTCGCGGCTAAAGGCTTGAGTGGTTGTCAGCTGGCTCTCGGGGTTTGGCAGCCATGGCCAACGAACTCGGATACAGAACCGCAAGAGATCTCTTTCTTGCCTGTCCCGCGATCGCCCGGGACATGAAATCGCCGGCCGCCAATCAATCCCCGCTTGAGTTCTGCCGCGCCCTGCTCGCCGGGCGCGTGCCGGAGGAGGCTGTCACGTTCTGTGCCTATCTCCTGCCGGAACGCGCCGCGGTCTGGTGGGGGCATGAATGCCTGAGCCATCTCTCAGAACTCCTTGCCGATAGGGACCTCGAATTGCTGGCGCTGGTCAATGACTGGGTCGGCGAGCCTGGCAATCCCCGCTATCGAACGGCGCTGGGCGACGCCGTCGATCCGGCGCCGACGACGCCGGCTGCTTGGATCGCTCTGTCCGCGGCGTGGCGCGACCCGGCCTTCGATATGCTGTCGACTGGATTTCCCGCCGCCCACGCCGTCAACGCCGGAATCCTGGCGGGGCTGGCGCGCGTCTCGACCGCGGATCGTTTTGGCGTGCTTTCGGCCTTCGTCGATATGGGCATCCAGATCGTGGAGATGGAGGCGCAGCGGCAATCGGTCGACGCGTATTAGGTAACTCCAGGAAAATCATTTACAGCCGCCTTGCGCCCACCTGGCCAAAGCGACCTTGAAGCGCGTGCCGAGCGGATGCTGCAGGCGCAGCACGGAGACGTCGTTGGCAGCGAAATTCTTCGCCTGCTCGCAAAGGCGGGTCTCGTTCCACTCGTGGCAGCCGTCGCAGTGCTTGCCTTGCCAGACCGACTTGTCGAGGCCTTCGACCGGACTGAAAAGCGGTTTTCCCTTGATCAGTTGGGCTATGCTCTTGCCGTCGATCGCCGGGTCGCCAAACTTGACCGGGCGATCGAAAAAGATCGGCCCGTCCGTCGCCAGCTTCGGGATTCTTTCACGCAGCGCATTGAGCGCAAGCTGTTCGTCGGTCTGGCCGGACGCCGCGCCGGTGTTGCGCGTCCCGGAGCCCGCTTCGGCCTGCGGCGGGCCTGCCTCGCCGACGATCAGCGGCGCATTGAGATCGATCCTGTGCAGGACGACCTTGGTGGTCAGCGAGACGTTGATCCAGGGGCGCTGCTTGCCGGCAGTGGCCTTGAAGACATCGCTGGTCACCCTGTTCATCGCTTCGGTGATGGAGACGTTGGCTTCGCCGATATGCTGGAGCAGCGCCGTGGTGAACGGCGAGTGGTCGCCCGAACCGTCATAGGCGAGCTGGTTCGGACTTGCGGCGAAGGCGACAAGCGTGCCGGCGCCGCCATTCTCGATCGGAATTTCGGCGAGGCCGCTGCTAGCGCCCTTGATGCCGGCGGTCTTCGCCAGCACGTCGGCAAGCGGATTGTCGCGGCAAGCGTCCAGGAAAACCAGTCTTATGCTGGTCTCGCGCGACATCTGGCGCAGGACGAAATCGACAGAGACGGCCTCGAAATCGAGCGAGGTCTCGTCCTCGAGCGCGGCGTCGACCGGAAGCAGATAATTCTTGCCGGAGACCTGCAGGCCATGGCCGGCATAGAAGAAAAGCGCGATGTCGGCGCCCCGCACCTGCTTGGCAAACTGCGCGACCGTAGTCTGTGTCTGCTGCTTGGTGAGGTCGAAGCCGGAGACCACCTCGAAGTCGAGGTCCTTGAGCCGATCGGCCATGGCCTGCGCATCCCGCGCCGGATTGGCGAGCGGCGCCGCGTGCTGATATTGCGAGTTGCCGAGCACGAGCGCGACGCGCCGCTCGGCATTTGCGGCGGCCATCGTCAGAATCAGGGCAAGCGCCACAACTCCCGCGGCGCGAAGCAGGCCACCGCAAAAGGCGATCGGACCAGGACCCACCGTCACCTCAGTTGGTGAGCTTGCTGGCGGAGAATTCGATCCGCCGGTTGAGCGCCTTGTTCTTGGGCGTGTCGTTGGCGGCGACCGGCTTGTCCTCGCCATAACCGGCCGAGCTTATCTGGTTGCGCGGCACGCCGTCGGCGATAAGCGCATCGGCGACCGCCTGGGCGCGCCGCTCGGAGAGCGCCTTGTTCGCCTCGGGCGATCCGTCGGAATCGGTATAGCCGGACACTTCGACCTTGAGGGCCGGGCATTTGCCGACGACGCCCTCGACCTCCGCCAGCAGCGGGCGGCTCTTGGCGTCGAGCCTCGCGCTCGCCTGGCGGAAATAGATGGCGCCGGTGCGCGAGAGCACGGCAAACCGGTTGAGGCATTCCTCGTCGCTGAAATTGGCTTTCGCGGCATCGGTGGCGACGGGGCCGACCTCGGCGGTCGAGGCCGCAACGGTCTGCACGGCGGCCGGCTTGGCGCCTTCGGCGGTGAAGACGAAATCGAAGGACACCGACGCCGTGGGCACGATGTTGGTCACGTTGGCCGCCTGCTGCAATTTGTCGATGTTGGGCAGGAGGCCGAAATCCTCGACATGGACCGCGACGGGCGCTTCCGAAGCGACGGAAACCTGGGTGTCGCTGATCATGGTGACGACGACGCTTGCCTCGAGATCCTTGTCGACGCCATGCAGGCTGAGGCGGAACGGCAGTGTCGTCTTCACGCGGCGCTTGGTAGGCAAATCGGCGAACGCCGCCGGATCCACCTTCGCCGTCACTTCGGCCGTCGGATAGGTGAATGTCTCGAAAAACAGGAAACGCATGCGAACGTTGCGCAAGTCGACGCCCGTATCGACGGAATTGAGGTCGAAGCTGATCCTGGCGTCGCCGGCGGAACTCAGCGTGCCGGTGATGTTCCTGATCTTGTTGGTCTCGACGATCGTGTTCTTCTTGACCGACTGGTAGGTGAGCACCGAAGCGGAAGGATCGAGCGTCCAATTCGGCGCGGCGCTCGCAGCCTGCGATCCGAAGACCAGCAGCGCGGCAACGACCAAGCCAAATGCCGCGGCCTTGACTCGCATTTTTCGCCAGAATGCGACGACTTCGAACATGGAACGCCCCCGCCAGGACAACCCGATCTCGATACCGGCATGTGATCGGAGCATAGAGCACTTGCCCCGGCTTGGCGAGCGGTTACGCGGACTTGATAAACGACTCGGCCGCAGCTACCGAGTCCTCATCCCCAACCGCCTCCGCCGCCTCCGCCACTGCCCCCTCCCCCGCCTATCGGTGCAATGACAGGGGCGGTTTCGGTCTGAACGGGCTTGATCAGTTTCTTGGCGGTGACCTTCTTGCGCTCGACGACTTTTGGCGCGGTCGTCGTGCGAACAGCCTTCGTCCTGTGCTTCTCCGTCGGGGCCGGCTCGACCCTGGGCGTCACGGTCGTGCAGCCCGCGACTGCGAGAGCACCGGACAGGATTGTTGCGACGATTGCGTGTTTCGATGCCCAGCCCACAACATTGCCTCCTTGCTGATCAGAACAGGTCCCGTCGCGGATTGGCTTGTTCCCAGACCGCCCTGGCCGTCTTGACCAGTTGATCGTCCAACGAGCCGTCCGCCGAAATCTTGGATTTGAGTTCCGCACGCATGTGTTTCAGAGCCGCTGTCTTCGCCTTGGCTCCAAATTTCGCGAGCGTCGCCTTTGCGTCCGGAATCTCGTTGCGAAGATCGAGCGCGGCCGCGAAAGCAAGATAGCGCGCGGCCACCGCCTGGTCGGCCTTGTCGCCTCTTTGCATCTCCAGCGCCGCGCGATCATATGCGGCCGACTGATCGCCGCGATCGGTCGCCAGCTCGAACAGCCTTTGCGCCTCTGCCAGGTCCTGCTGCACGCCGACACCGTCCCTGTACATGCGTGCAAGGCTGCCGGGGGCATAGGGCTGGCCGAGATCCATCGACTTCTGGAACAGCGTGAGCGCGGTTTTGGGATCCTTCTCGACCCCCGTGCCGGAGAGATAATTGCGCCCAAGCAGGTTCATCGAATACATGTCCTGCCGCTCGACGCCGGCCTTGAGGAAGGCCACGGCGCGAGCCGGATCGGCCGGCACGCCGTTGCGGCCTTCGGTGAAGATCGCCGCAAGGTCGTTCATCGCATAGGTATGGCCCATCGCCGCCGCCTTGAGCAGCAGGTCCAGCCCCTTGCCGGTATCGCGGTCGACGCCGTAACCGTTGAACAAGGCGCGGCCCCATGAAGTCATTCCATAGGGATCGCCTTTGTCGGACGCCGCGGCATAGAAAGCGTTGGCCTGCTTGCGGTTGGCGGGCATACCCGTGCCGGTCGCGTTGAGGTAGCCCAGCTCGAATACAGCGCGGACATGTCCCTGGTCAGCGGCTTCCTTGATCGCCTTCTTGGCCTCCTCGACCTTGCCGGCGGCGAGCAGCGCGCGGCCGAGTTCATAGTGGAAGCGGGCGACATCGGGATAGGCCTTCACGGCCGCCCGGCAGGCCTCCACCGCGCCTTCGCCGATCTCGTTCGGCAACAGGCCGGGAACGACGCCCTGCAGGTCCAAGGGTTCGCCTGCCTGCGTGTCGCACGGGTCGACACTCGGCGAAAGCTTCATCGTCGCCGGCTTCGACGATGTGTTGTCAGCTCTGATTTCGACGCCGACTATCAATGGCTTGACCGCGCCTATCTGCGGTTCGTAGCGCAGTTTATCGACCTCGTCGGCCATCAGGCTCGATTGCGGCGATAGGGTCCGATCCGGCAGGGACAGCGTCCCGGTTGCCGGATAGCTCGCAAGCTTCACGCTTACGGCCGGATCGTTGGTCGGGAAATCCAGCTTCAGCGGCACCGGGCCGACACCGACCGGAATCTTGACGTCGCGGTTCTCGATCGCCTCGGCGGCGCCGGCGATGTGGATGCCGCGCTCCACCACCTGCTGCTTCTGTTTCGACTCGAGCGAGGCGACAAGCTGCTTGCCCGCGGCACCCTCGCCATTCTTGACCCGGAACACCAGTATGCCCTGCGATCCGCCGCCCCATTCGTCATGCGCGGCATAGGCCAGCATATCGACCTGGTCCTCGGCGTCGGCGCCCTTCGGCACATCCATCGCGAGCCGCGGCAGATCCTTGCCCTCTATCGGCTCGCCCGTCGCGACCGGCTTGCCGTCCAGGATCAGACGCCCCAGCGCCGGCGGCCTTTCGATGCTGATGGTGACCGAGCCGCCATCGACATCGACTGGCACCGGCAGGTCGAGCGCGACCGGACCGACGCCCGACGGTACGGTCTTTTCCAGCACCGGCGGCAAAGCCGGCCGGCTGGCGCGGCGCATCAGCACCACCTCGTCGATCAGCGAGGAATTTTCCCAGGGAACCTGCGCGCCCTTGGTGGCCTCGACCACATCGCGGCGGACGGCCGCCATGACCGAGCGTATCTCCTGGTTCGGCGCCAGCGCGCGGCGCGAGAAGGCGGATGAAAACGGGCTGAGATCGCCGGACCCGTCATAGGCGACGGCGCCGGGTTCCGTGGCGAAGGCGATCAGCGTGTTCAGCGAGCTTTTCACCTGCGCGAGGCCGGTGCCGCCGGCCGCGATCAACTGGTCGCGCAGCCAGTAATCCTTGCGCGGGAACGGGTTGTTGCGGCAGGCATCGAGGATGATCACCTGGATCTTCGATTTGGCGCGCAACTGTTGCAGGACGTCGTCGAGCTTGACCGCCTGGACCTCGATGTCGGCCGCATCCTTGAGCGACGCGTCGACCGGGATCAGGAAATTCTCGCCGCCGATCTGAAAGCCGTGGCCGGAATAGTAGACGACCGCCAGATCGGCGCCGTCCGCCGCCGCGAGATAATTGCGAAATTCCTTCTCGAACTGGAGCTTGGTGAGATCCTTGGCGACGAACACATCGAAGCCGGCCAGCCGGAACGTGCTCGACACGTCGTCGGCGTCCTTGTCCGGATTCTTCAGCGCCGGGATTTCGCGATATTCGGAATTGCCGATGACAAGCGCAACCCTTCGATCGGCGTGCGCCTGCACCGTCGCGAGGCCCACGAGGATCAAGGCTGCAATCAGCGCGCAGCATCGCAGCATGGTAAAATCCCTAACTGCTATCACCCGTCGGCCACAAGAACGCAGCTTGCGGCATCGCGGTCTGTTAAAGACTTCACAATCTGCCAAGACGGCAAGGAACGCGCCTGCGATGGCAAGGCAGATCGCGCATTCAACTAACTGCTAAAATAACCCAGAGACCTCGGCGCCGCAATGACCTGGGTAAGCGCGTCGCCGTCTGTCGATGCAGGATCGCCATCGGCGAGCCACGCCTCCGCGCGGCGCTGCGTGTCTGTGACGCCGCAGCGTTTCATGGGAACGGCGAAAGCGTCCTATCTCTTTGCTTTACGCAATTCCGGACGGAAGGCTACGGCGAACCGCCGACCCCGAGCCGGCCTCTTTCCTGGGTCAGGCGCCGCTCCACATAGCGTCCGGCACCACCACCAGCTTGCCGACGAAGTCCTTGCCCATGAAGTCGGTCTGGGCGCGGTGGAAATCCGACAGTTTGTAGACGCCGCCGACCAGCGGCTTGATCTTCTTTTCCTCGATGTAGCGCACGATGCGGCGGAAGTCCGCGCGCGTGCCTTGGCTCGAGCCGTGGAGTTGGAGCTGCTTCAGATACATGGTGCGGAGGTCCAACTGCACGACCGGGCCGGCAATGGCGCCGGCCGTGGTGTAGCGACCTTCGGGCCGCAGGATGCGTAGGAGATCGTTGAAGATGGCGCCGCCGACGAGGTCGGCCACCACATCGATGGGCTGGCCATTCGTCGCTTCGTTGACGGCGGTGAGCAGGTCGGCCACGCCGCGCGTGATCACCTTCTCGGCGCCGATGTCGAGCACGGCCTGTTCCTTGCCCTTGCCGACGACGGCATAGGGGATCGCGCCCCGCGCCCTCGCCAATTGCACGATGCCGGAGCCGACACCGCCGGAGGCGCCGGTGACCAGCACACGCTCGCCAGCTTTTAGCGCCGCCCGCTCCAGCATCTGCTCGCCGGTGAGATAGGCGCAGCAGAAGGTGGCTAGCTCGACATCGCTCAGATCGGTGTCGACGACATGCGCGTTCTCGGCCGGCAGCGCCTGGTATTCGGCATAACCGCCGTCGCGGCCGTGGCCCATATAGTCGATGTCGGCCAGCGAATCGTCGTCGCGATTATAGATCGAGAAATCGACCATGACGCGCTCGCCGATGCGCTCCGCGGACACGCCGTCGCCGACGGCGACGATCGTGCCAACAGTGTCGGTGCCCTGGATGCGCGGGAAGGTCAGAGTGTTGCCTTGCCGGCGCCACGTCGACACCGCCTCGGCATCTTCCTCCGTGCCATAGGCGCCCTGGCGCACCCAGACATCGGTGTTGTTCATGCCGCAGGCGCTGACCTTGACGAGCACCTCGCAGGCGGCAGGTGCCGGCACCTTCACATCCGTGCGATAGACGAGCTTCTCAAGGCCGCCATGACCCGTAAGCTGCACGGCGGCCATGGTGGCGGGAAGAGTTCTGGTCATGGCATTCATGTCGCTTCTCGGATGTCACTTCTCAGATGCTGGCCAATACGCTGTTCACCGCGTCGGCGGTCTTGGCGACGACGATGTCGGCTTCCTCGCGCGTCAGGCAGAGCGGCGGCGCGAAACCGAGGATATCGCCCTGCGGCATGGCGCGGCCGATGACGCCGCTTGCCGCTAGCGCGGTGGCGATCTGCGGCCCCACTTTAAGCGCCGGATCGAAGAAGACGCGGTCGTCGCGGTCCTTGACGAACTCGATGGCGGCCAGCATGCCGTCGCCGCGAACCTCGCCGACATTCCTGTGTCCGCCGACGGCCTTGGCCAACTCTGCGCGGAAGTAAGCGCCGGTCTCGCCGGCGTTCCGCACAAGGTCCATCTCGTCGATCAGTTCGAGATTGGCGACACCGGCGGCAACGCAGATCGGGTGCGCCGAATAGGTCCAGCCATGGCCGAGCGAGCCGAGCTTGTCGGAGCCCTTGACCAGCACCTGCCAGACTTTGTCGGCGACGATGACGCCGGAAAGCGGCGCATAGGCCGATGTCAGGCCCTTGGCGATGGTGATCAGGTCAGGCTTGATGCCGTAATGGTCGGAGCCGAACATGGTGCCGAGTCGACCAAAGCCGGTCACCACCTCGTCGGCGACGAGCAGCACGTCGTATTTGTTGAGCACGGCCTGGATCTTTGCCCAATATCCGGCCGGCGGCGGAACGATCCCGCCGGTGCCGAGGATCGGCTCGCCGATGAAGGCTGCGACCGTGTCAGGGCCCTCGGCAAGGATCATCTCTTCCAGCTTGTCGGCGCAATGCTGCGAGAACTGCTCCTCGCTCATCGAGCGGTCGGCGCGGCGGAAATAGTACGGTGCTTCGGTATGCAGGATCGGCGCGCGCGGCAGATCGAAGGCGTTGTGGAACAGCTCGAGCCCGGTAAGCGAACCGGTCATGACACCCGAGCCGTGATAGCCGCGCCAGCGCGAGATGATCTTCTTCTTCTCCGGCCGGCCGAGAACGTTGTTGTAATACCAGATCAGCTTGATGTTGGTCTCGTTGGCATCCGAGCCGGAGAGACCGAAATAGACTCGGCTCATGCCCTTCGGCGCGCGGTCGATGATCATCTTGGAGAGCCGGATCGAGGCCTCGGTGCCATGCCCGACATAGGCGTGGTAGTAGGCGAGGTTCTTCGCCTGCTCGGCGATGGCATCGGCGATCTTCTGGCGGCCGTAACCGACATTGACGCAATAGAGGCCGGCGAAGGCATCGATGCTCTTCTTGCCGGTGTTGTCCCAGACGGTGACGCCTTCGCCGCCGGCCATGATGCGGGCCGGCGATTCACCGCGCGCGTGCGTGCCCATATGCGTCGAGGGATGGAAGAAGTGGTCGCGATCCCAAGCGGAGAGTTCGTTGGACTGTTCGAGCATTTTTGACTCCTGACGAGAATGAGGCCCGCGTAGCTTAGGCTACGTCGAGGCAAAGGTATTTGAGGTCTGTAAAAGCTTCGAGGCCGTGGCGAGAGCCTTCGCGGCCGATACCTGATTGCTTGACGCCGCCGAAAGGGATCGGCGCGCCGGTGATCTTGACCCGGTTTATGGCGACCATGCCGTACTCCAAGGCGCGGCCCATGCGCGCCTGGCGCGCGCCGTTTTCGGTGACGACATAGGCGACCAGGCCGTATTCCGTGGCATTGGCGCGGGCGACGACTTCCGCCTCGTCGTCGAATGGCGTCACAGCCGCGACAGGGCCGAAGGTTTCTTCGCGCATGATCAGCGCTTCGTCCGGCACATCGGCGAGCAGCGTCGGCTGGTAGAACAGCGGCCCGGCCGCGTGACGCTTACCGCCGGCCAGGCAGCGCGCGCCGTGGGTGAGCGCATCGGCGACTTGCTCCTCGACCTTCTTGACCGCGCGCTCATGCATCAGCGGTCCGATATCGGCGTCTGCCGATAGACCGTTGTCGGTGCGGAGTTGCTCGATGCGGCGGGCGAAAGCGGCGCAGAAGCGATCATAGATCGGCCGCTGCACATAGATGCGATTGGCGGCGAGGCAATCCTGGCCGGAGGTGGCGAATTTGGCATCGAGGGCGATCGCCACGGCCTTATCGATGTCGGCGTCGTCGAAGACGATCAGCGGCGCGTGGCCGCCGAGTTCCATCACCAGTCGTTTCATCGTCGCAGCGCTCTGCGCGGCGATCAGCCGGCCGACCTCGGTCGAGCCGGTGAAGCTCATGGCGCGGACCCGCGCATCGGCGCACATCGCGCCGACAATCGTGCGCGCATCGCCGGTGACGACGTTGAAGACGCCTGCCGGCAGCCCGGCACGCTCGCCGAGTTCCGCCAGCGCCAGGGCCGACAGCGGGGTCTCCGAGGACGGATGCGCCACAACCGTGCAGCCGGCGGCGAGCGCCGCGGCCGCCTTGCGGGTGAGCATGGCCGACGGAAAATTCCAGGGCGTGACGACCCCGACGACTCCGAGCGGCTCGCGGCGCACCGACATCTCGGCATTCGGCAGATGGCTGGTGACGCTTTCGGCGTTGAGGCGTTTCGCTTCCTCGGCATACCACTCGACGAAGGAAGCGGCGTAGTCGATCTCGCCCAGCGATTCCTTCAGCGGCTTGCCTTGTTCCAGCGTCATCAGCAGCGCCAGATCCTCCTTGGCGGCGATGATCAGATCGAACCATTTTCGCAGGATTTTCGAGCGTTCCTGCGGCAGCGCCGAGCGCCAGGCGGAAAACGCGCGTGACGCGGCATTGATCGCCTTTGTCGTCTGGGCAGCATCGAGCGCGGCGACAAAGGCGACGGTAGCGCCGGTGGCCGGATCGGTAACCTCAAAACTTGCCGCCGCTTCGCTCGCCGTCCAGTGACCGTCGACATAGGCGAGCGCGCGCAGCAGCCGGCGATCGGCGAGGCGGTCGAGCGCGTCATGGTGGTTGGTACGGGCAAAATGTGCGGACATCAGTCGGGTCTCCCGGTGCCGAGGCGATATGGAGAGACTAGTCGTGCAATCGGGACAAAGAGGCTGTTTCGGCGGTCCGATGTAGAGAGATTGTCTCTATTTGTCCGGGAGAGCAGGTCAATCTCTCTAGCTTACCAGCCGCCGGATGCCACCAAACGGTGAAATTGGCCGAGCCTCCACAACTTCGTCATCCACGGGCGGAGCGGAAGCGAAGCGGACGCGTAGACCCGAGGATCCATTCCGTGACCTTGATCGAAGGCGCAGCGGAGCAGAATTCTGCACCGTTGCAACGCCTTGGCGTTACGGAATGGATCCTCGGGTCTGCGCCGCGTCGCTTCGCTCCTTGCTCCGCCCGTGGATGACGAAGTGACGGACGTTTCGGCTAATCTCCACGCTGATCGTGAGACCGACTCACCCTTATTCCGGCAGCAGATCGGCCACCGGCAGCACGGTCTCGTCCTTGACCGTCTTGGTGACGATGTAGGTGAAGTAGCGGTCGATGCCGATCTCGCGCTCAAGCAGGCCGTCGACCAGCCGCTGATAGGCGTCGATGTCGCGCGCCATCACTTTCAGCACGTAGTCGACGCCGCCGCCCACCGACCAGCAGGCGACGATCTCCGGGATATCGCGCACGACCCGCTCGAAGCGGTCGAAGTCAGCCTGGCGATGATTGGCCAGGGTGACCTCCATCAGCACCGTCGCCACCGGCGCGATGACACGCATGGCGATCGCGGCGTGATAGCCGGAGACGATGCCGGCCTTCTCCAGCTTGCGCAGCCGCATCCAGCACGGCGTTGGCGACAGGCCGACCTTCTCGGCCAGCGCGAGCTTGGTGATACGCCCGTCGCGCTGGATGGCATCGAGAATCCTGAGGTCGATCGGGTCGAGTTTCGCTGCCGCCATGCGGGTCCGCCTTTCGTTGCGGACACCATGACGATGCATTATTTCGATTGTCAATTGCACTGATTTCGATCTCTAATAAGTCATGACATTTTGGCAGCCAGATCCTGCTCTCATCCGCCGGCCGGCCTATCTCTCGCTGGCCGACCAGTTCGCGCGCGCCATCCATGACGGGCGGCTGGCCAACGGCACGCGGCTGCCGACGCATCGCCGGCTGGCGGACGATCTGAAGCTTTCGGTGCAAACCGTCAGCCGCGCCTATGAGGAGTTGATCCGCCGGGGACTGATTTCCGGCGAGGTCGGCCGCGGCAGCTTCGTGCAGACGCAGCGTCGCGAGCCCGAGCCGCCCTACATCCCGGAACGGCTGGGCGAGGTCATCGACCTCTCGATCCTGAAGCCGGTCTGCGAGCCGATGCATCTGGAGAAACTGAAGCAGGCGCTGGGGTGGCTGGCCGAGAACCTGCCGTCGAGCTCGGCGCTATCGTTCCGGCCGAACATGGTTTTCCCGCGCCACCGGGCGGTCGCGGTCGAGTGGCTGAAACTTTGCGGCCTCGAAGCGTCGCCGCAGAATATCAGCCTGACCAACGGAGCCACCGCCGGCATGACGGTGGCGCTGATGAGCGTCGCGCCGCCGGGCTCGACGGTCGCTACCGAGGCGATCGGCCACCACACGCTGATCCCGCTTGCCCGCTATCTCGGCTTCAATCTCGAGGGCCTGCCGATCGATGGCAATGGGCTGGTCCCCGAAGCGCTCGACGAGGCCTGCCGCCTCTCGGACATTCGCGCTGTGTTCGTGCAGCCGTCGGTGATCAACCCGACGGCGACGCTGATGGACGCCACAAGGCGCGAGCAGATCGCGGCGGTCGCGCGCAAGCATGACATTGCCATCATCGAGAACGACGTGCTCGGGCCGCTGGTTGAAGGCAGGCCGCCGGCGGTTGCCGCCTTCGCGCCGGAACGGACGCTCTACGTCACCTCCTTCACCAAAATCGTCGTGCCAGGCCTGCGCATCGGCTATCTCGCGGTACCGGACCGCTATGTCGCGGCCGTCGCCAACCGCCACCTAGTCTCGAACTGGATGGCGACGCCGATGGTTGCAGAGATCGCCACGCGCTGGGTGACCGACGGCACAGCGATGGAACTGGTCAACTGGCAGCGTGGCGCGCTGAGGCGCCGGCAGGAGATCGCCGCGGAAGTGCTCACGGGTGTCGACTATCGCTGTCATCGCGACGGGCTGCATCTGTGGCTCGAGCTGCCGGGCGACCGGGCCGAGGAGAGCTTTGTCGCGCCGGCGCGCCGGCGCGGGGTGGCGATCGCGCCAGGCACCTCGTTCCGCATCGCCGACACGCCCTGGCATCCGGCCGTGCGCATCTCGCTCGGATCGACCACCGAGGGGGAACTGCGGGCGGGCCTGAGCGTTGTCGCCAAACTGCTGCTCGGCGATCCGGAGCATCTCCTGCTCGCCATCTGATGCACAAAGGAAGCTCAGATTGCCCTGAAATTGTGCCGCGCCGGAAATATTGTCATGATATTATTTTCCCAATTGACATGATTTGGCACGTTTCGCATCGTTAAGGGCATAGGCTTCTCCAGAACGGGGGAATGGATTGCCCGCGCCCATCATCAAGGTTGATGCGATTTCGAAGAGCTTCGGCGCCTTCAAGGTGCTGGACGGCCTGTCGATGCAGGTCATGCCTGGCGAGAAGCTGGCGCTGATCGGCCCGTCCGGTTCCGGCAAGACGACGATCCTGCGCATCCTGATGACGCTGGAGAAGATCGACGGCGGCCATATTCAGGTCGACGGCGAGCAGCTCTACCACATGGAGCGCAACGGCCAGCTGCTGCCGGCCGACGAGCGGCACCTGGCCAGGATGCGCCAGAAGATCGGAATGGTCTTTCAGCTGTTCAATCTCTTCCCGCACAAATGCGTCATGGACAATGTGACCCTGGCGCCGATGCTGACCAAGGGCGTCGCGCGCGCCGCCGCCGAGAAGCGGGCGATGGAACTGCTCGACATGGTCGGGCTTGCGGACAAGGCGAAGGCGATGCCGGCGCAGCTCTCCGGCGGCCAGAAGCAGCGCGTGGCGATCGCCCGGGCGCTGGCACTGTCGCCCAAGATCATGCTGTTCGATGAGGTGACCTCGGCGCTCGACCCCGAGCTCGTCGAGGAAGTGCTCAACGTCATGCGCAAGCTCGCCGCCGAGACCGACATGACGATGCTTCTGGTCACCCATGAGATGGGCTTCGCCCACGACTTCGCCGACCGCGTGCTGTTCTTCGACCGCGGCAGGATCGTCGAGGAAGGCAAGCCCGATGAGATTTTCCGCCATCCCAAACAGGAAAGAACGCAGAGCTTCCTGAAGAAGATCATCGCGGCCGGACATCGCGTCTGACCGCAATGCGAGCGGGCGGCGCAAGCCGTCCACGGGTGGCCAAAGGCCGTCCCGAACCAGGCAAACCAAGAAGACAAACAAGGAGTTGGGAACAATGAAGAAACTTGGCATTCTGGCTGGCGTCGCCGGCCTCGCGATCACCGCGATGCTGCTCGCCCCCGGCGCGCGGTCGGCGGATGACGCCAAGCTGGAGCAGCTCAAGCAGCAAGGCTTCGCCCGCGTCGCCATCGCCAACGAGCCGCCCTATACGGCGGTCGCGGCCGACGGCAAGGTATCGGGCGCGGCACCCGACGTGGCGCGCGAGATCTTCAAGCGTCTCGGCGTCAACGACATCGTCGCTTCCATCTCCGAATACGGCGCCATGATCCCCGGCCTGCAGGCCGGCCGCTTCGACGTCGTCACCGCCGGCCTGTTCATGAAGCCGGAGCGTTGCGCGGCGGTCGCCTATTCCGAGCCGGTGCTTTGCGATGCCGAAGCGATGCTGGTGAAGAAGGGCAATCCGAAGGGCTTCAAGAGCTACGAGGACATCGCCAAGGACAGCTCCGCCACGGTCGGCGCGCCGGGCGGCGGCACCGAGGAGAAGCTGGCGCTCACTGCCGGCGTGCCGCGCGATCGCGTCATCGTCGTGCCGGACGGCCAGAGCGGCCTGAAGATGGTGCAGGACGGCCGTATCGACGCCTATTCGTTGCCTGTGCTCTCGATCAACGACCTGATGAAGAAGGCCAACGACCCGAACCTCGAAGTGATCGCGCCGGTGCAGGGCGCGCCGGTCTATTGCGATGGCGCGGCCTTCAAGAAAGGCGACGAGGCACTGCGCGACGCCTATGACGTCGAGCTCGCCAAGATGAAGAAGTCCGGCGAGTTCGCCAAGATCATCGAGCCCTACGGCTTCTCCGCCAAGGCGGCGATGTCGACGACGCGCGAGAAGCTCTGCGCGGCGAAATAATGCTCTTTGCGTTCTCCCTGCTTGCGGGGAGAAGGTGGCTCGAAGAGCCGGATGAGGGGCAGCGCCAAGTTCTGTAAGGCTGGTTCCGCCCCTCATCTGCCTGCCCATCCTACGCAGCAGCTGCGCTGCAGCTACGGAGGGTAACCGGCATCTCTCTGTCGATGGGAGGCGCCAAGCACATCAATGTTGGGAAACTGCTAGTTTTATGACCCAGTGGTCCGGCTATCTCGGCCTGATATTGCAGGGAGCTCTTGTCACCATCGAGCTGACGCTGATGGGGTCGGTGCTTGCGCTGATCATGGCCTTCCTGGCTGGCATGGGGCGCGTGTCGCGCTTCTTCATCATCCGCGCGTTGGCGACGACGTACATCGAATTCTTCCGCGGCACCTCGATCTTCGTGCAGTTGTTCTGGGCCTATTTCGTGCTACCTTTCGCCGGCCTGTCGCTGACGCCGCTGCAGGCAGGCGTGCTGGCGCTGGGCTTGAATGTCGGCGCCTATGCGGCGGAAGTCGTGCGCGGCGCCATCCTGTCGGTCGGCCGCGAGCAATACGAGGCCTGCACGGCGCTCAATCTCGGCCGCTGGCAAGGCATGCGCCATGTGATCCTGCCGCAGGCGCTGCTGGTCATGCTGCCGACCTTCGGCAACAACGCGATCGAGCTGCTCAAGGCAACCTCGGTCGTCTCGCTTATCTCGCTCGCCGACCTGACTTTCCAGGCGCAGGTGGTGCGCTCGCAGACCGGCAGCACGCTGATGCCCTTCCTCTCCGTTCTCGTCATCTATTTCGCGCTGGCGCTGATTATCTCCTGGGGCATTCGCACGCTGGAGCGCCGCATGGCGCGCGGCCTCGACGGAGTGCGCGTCTGATGGAATGGGCCAAATAATGGACTGGGATTGGAACTTCGTCTGGGAGATCATGCCGACCCTTATCCAGGGGGTGAAGATCACCATCCTGGCGACGGTGCTCGGCTCGGTCCTGGCGGCGATCGTGGGGCTTGGGATCGCGCTGGCGCGGCGCTCGGAGAACCGCATCGTCGCGCGCAGCGTCGGCTGGTTCGCCGAGTTCATCCGCGGCACGCCGCTCCTGGTGCAGCTCTATTTCATCTTCTACGTGCTGCCCGACATCGGCATCCTGCTGCCGCCGCTGGTGGCGGGCATCATCGGGCTCGGCCTGCATTACGGCACCTACACGGCCGAGGTTTACCGCGCCGGCATCGACAATGTGCCGCGCGGCCAGTGGGAAGCTGCCAAGGCCTGCAATCTGGGCGGCCGCCACACCTGGACGCATATCATCCTGCCGCAGGCGATCCCGCCGATGATCCCGGCGTTGGCCAACTATTTCATCGCCATGTTCAAGGAGACGCCGCTGCTGTCGGCGATCACCGTGCTGGAACTGATGAACCAAGCCAAGAGCGTCGCCAACACCTATTACCGCTACATCGAGCCGATGACGCTGGTCGGCGCCTTCTTTCTCGTCATCAGCCTCTGCTCCGTCGTGCTGTTGCGCTGGCTGGAGCATCGCTACGGCAGGATCGAAAGATGAAAGTCATGAACGCATTGCCCGAGATCCGCCTCGAAACGGCGCGTCCCACTTTGGACTCGCGTCCGCTGGAAAAGCGCGTCGGCCTGATTGCGCTTGCGACCGATCACACCAGCGAAGTGGATTTCCGCCGCATGGTGGCGAGCGAGCGGATCGGCGTCTATGTTGCGCGCATCCCCTACGCCAATCCGACGACGCCGGAAAACCTGCGCAAGATGCAGCCGTCGCTTTCGGCGGGCGCGGCGCTCATCCTGCCGGACGAGCCGCTCGATGCGATATGCTACTCGTGCACCTCTGCGTCGGTGGTGATCGGCGACGCTGAGATCGAGCAGGCGATCCATGCAGCCAAGCCCGGCGTGCCCGTCGTCACCCCGCCAATGGCCGGTGTGCGCGGCCTGAACGCGTTCGGGGTGAGGCGCGTCAGCATCCTGACTCCCTATACCGTCGAGACCAGCCGGCCGATGGCCGCCTATTTCGCGGCGCACGGCTTCGATATCCAGAGCTTCACCTGCCTGGGCTTCGAGGACGACCGCGAGATGGCGCGCATCGCGCCGACGTCCCTGGTCGAGCTGGCGCGCAAGATCATCTATCCGCAGGCCGATGCGCTGTTCGTCTCATGCACCGCGCTGCGCGCCGCGCTCGCGGTTCCAGCTATGGAAGAGGCGATCGGACGTCCGGTCGTCACCAGCAACCAGGCCAGCGCCTGGAACTGCCTGCGGCTTTGCGGCGACGAGAGGCCCCGGCCCGAGTTCGGCCGGCTATGGACGAAGCCGCTGGCCCAGTGAACGAGTGCCCGTGATCGAAATGACTGTTGAGCTTCAGCATATTCGCGCGGCGCGCGAACGCATTGCCGGCAAGGTCGAGCGGACACCCATGGTGCTGTCGCAAAGCCTCTCGGAGCGCGCGGGCCGTCCTGTTCATCTCAAGCTGGAGCATCACCAGACCACCGGCGCGTTCAAGCTGCGCGGCGCTTCCAATGCGATCGCAGCATTGAGCGCGGAAGAAAAATCGCGCGGCGTCGTCGCGACATCGACCGGCAATCACGGCCGCGCGCTGGCGCATGCGGCGAAGCTCGAAGGTATCCGCGCGGTGATCTGCATGTCGAGGCTGGTGCCGGAAAACAAGCTCGACGCCATCCGTCGCCTCGGCGCGGATATCCGCATCGTCGGCAACAGCCAGGACGACGCCCAGCAGGAAGTCGACAGGCTGGTGGCGAATGAAGGGCTAGTCATGCTGCCGCCCTTCGACCATCCCGATATCGTCGCCGGGCAAGGCACGCTCGGGCTGGAAATCATGGAGCAGGTTCCGAACGCGGCAAGCGTGCTGGTGCCGCTCTCCGGCGGCGGGCTGGCGGCCGGTGTGGCGGCGGCGGTCAAAGGCGTGAGCCCGCGCACCAAAGTCATCGGCATCTCGATGGCACGCGGCGCTGCGATGAAGGCCAGCCTCGACGCCGGCCGGCCGGTGCAGGTCGAGGAACTGCCGACACTGGCGGATTCGCTCGGCGGCGGCATCGGGCTCGACAACCGGCTGACCTTTGCCATGTGCCGGGGACTGCTCGACGACGTCGTCCTGCTTGCCGAGGACGAGATCGCCGCCGGCATCCGCCATGCGTATGAAGAGGAGCGCGAGATAGTCGAAGGCGCCGGCGCCGTCGGCATCGGCGCGCTGCTTGCCGGCAAGGTCAAAGTGAGCGGCCCCACTGTTCTCATCCTCTCCGGCAAGAACATCGACATGGACCTGCACCGCCGCATCGTCTGCGGCGAGACAATCGCGGAGCGCGCAGCATGAGCCGCATAACCATTCTCACCGAGAGTGATCTGCGCAGGATCGTGACGCTCGATCTGGACGCCGTTGCCTGCGTCGAGGACGCTTTTCGCGCCTTGGCCACCCTGCCGGTGGCGATGCCACCGATCCTGCGACTCGACATTCACGAGCATCGCGGCGAGGTCGACGTGAAGTCTGCCTATGTGCCGGGCATTGACGGTTTCGCCGTCAAGATAAGCTCCGGTTTCTTCGACAATCCGACGCTCGGCCTGCCGAGCGGCGGCGGCATGATGGTGCTGCTTTCGGCCAAGACCGGTGTGGTCGAGGCGCTGCTGCTCGACAATGGCTATCTCACCGACATCCGCACGGCCGCCGCCGGCGCGGTCGCGGCCAAGCATTTGTCGCGTCAAGACTCCAGCGTGGCCGCGATCTTCGGCGCCGGCCTGCAGGCCGGCCTGCAGTTGGAAGCGCTGCGTCTCGTCAGACCGATCGAGGAAGCGCGCATCTGGGCGCGCGACGCCGCCAAGGCTGAAGCCACCGCCGCGCGCCTGCGCGAGAAGCTCGGTATTCTCGTGCGGGCCGAGCCGGATGCGGCGAACGCGGCAGCGGGCGCCGACATCATCGTCACCACAACGCCGTCGACCGAACCGCTGGTCAAGGCCGGTTTCGTCACCGCCGGCCAACACATCACCGCCATGGGCTCAGACGCCGAGCACAAGAACGAGATCGCGCCGGCGATCCTGCGCATGGCCGATCTCTACGTTGCCGACAGCGCCAAGCAGACGCGGCGCCTCGGCGAGCTCCACCACGCCATCGAGGCGGCGGTCTTCGCCGCCGACGCCGAGGTCACGGAACTTGGCCAGATCATCGCCGGCAGCAAGCCGGGACGGCGCTCGGCCAGCGACATCACCATCGCCGACCTCACCGGCACCGGCGTGCAGGACACCGCAATCGCCACTTTGGCTCGCGACCGTGCGCGCGCCGCCAATGCCGGGCTCGATTTCGAAAGTTGATGCTGGCCGCCAGGCCCAACAAACGAGGACAACAAAATGCAGCCAAATTTGAAATTCTCGCGCGGCGAATATGCGGAGCGCCTCGCCAAGACACGAAAAGCCATGGAGGCTAAAGGCGTCGATCTGCTGATCGTCAGCGATCCCTCCAACATGGCCTGGCTGACGGGCTATGACGGGTGGTCGTTCTATGTGCATCAGGCCGTCATCGTGCCGCCTTCCGGCGAGCCGGTCTGGTACGGCCGCGGCCAAGACGCCAACGGCGCCAAGCGCACCGCGTATCTCGCGCATGACAACATCATCGGCTACGCCGACCATTATGTGCAGTCGACCGAGCGGCATCCGATGGATTACCTCGCCAGCGTGCTGGCCGGGCGCGGCTGGGACAAGCTCAGCATCGGCGTCGAGATGGACAATTACTGGTTTTCGGCCGCAGCCTTCGCGGCGTTGCAGAAGCACCTGCCCAACGCCCGCTTTGCCGACGCCACAGCGCTGGTGAACTGGCAGCGCGCCGTGAAAAGCCCGACCGAGATCGAGTATATGCGCAACGCCGCCCGTATCGTCGAGGCGATGCACCAGCGGATCGTCGACAAAATAGAGGTCGGCATGCGCAAATGCGATTTGGTCGCCGAGATCTACGATGCCGGCACGCGCGGCGTCGCCGGCATCGGCGGCGACTATCCGGCGATCGTGCCGCTCTTGCCGTCGGGAGCGGACGCCTCGGCGCCCCATCTCACCTGGGACGACAAGCCGATGAAGGTGAATGAAGGCACGTTCTTCGAGATCGCCGGCTGCTACAATCGCTATCATTGTCCGCTGTCGCGCACCGTGTTTCTCGGCAAGCCGACCCAGGCCTTCCTCGACGCCGAGAAGGCGACGCTGGAAGGCATGGAAGCCGGCCTCGCGGCCGCCAAGCCCGGCAACACCTGCGAAGATATCGCCAACGCCTTCTTCGCCGTGTTGAAGAAATACGGCATCGTCAAGGACAACCGCACCGGCTACCCAATCGGCATCTCCTATCCGCCGGACTGGGGTGAGCGCACCATGAGCCTGCGCCCCGGCGACCGCACCGAGCTCAAGCCCGGCATGACCTTCCATTTCATGACCGGACTGTGGCTGGAGACGATGGGGTTGGAGATCACCGAGTCGATCCTGATCACCGACACCGGCGTCGAGTGCCTGGCCAACGTGCCGCGCAAGCTGTTCGTGAAGGACTGAGCCGATGTCCGCTTTGCGTCCCTCGCCGATCACGCCCACCGTCGACTTCGAGCGCGACGGCGTCCAGCACGGCTTCCTGCGCCTGCCCTACAGCCGCGATGATTCCGCCTGGGGCTCGGTGATGATCCCGGTCTGTGTGATGCGCAACGGCAAGGGCTCGACGGCGCTGCTCACCGGCGGCAATCACGGCGACGAATATGAGGGGCCATTGGCGCTCTATGAACTCGCCCGCACGCTCGATCCGAAGAATGTCTCCGGCACGGTCATCATCGTGCCGGCGATGAACTATCCGGCCTTCCGGGCCGGCACGCGCACCTCGCCGATCGACAAGGGCAACATGAACCGCTCTTTCCCCGGGCGCCCGGACGGCACGGTGACGGAGAAGATCGCCGACTATTTCCAGCGCGAGCTGCTGCCGCGCGCGGACATCGTCTTCGACTTCCATTCCGGCGGCAAGACGCTGGACTTCGTGCCGTTCTGCGCGGCGCATACGCTGCCGGACAAGGCGCAGGAGAAAAAGGCCTTCGCCGCGGTCGAGGCTTTCTCGGCGCCGTTCTCGATGCGCATGACCGAGATCGACGCGGTCGGCATGTATGACACGGCCGCCGAGGAGATGGGCAAGGTCTTTGTCACTACCGAGCTCGGCGGCGGCGGAACCTCGCGCGCCGAGACGGTGCGGATCGCCCGGCGCGGCATCCTCAACGTGCTGCGCCACGCCGGCATCGTCGATGGCGCGGTCGAGAAGGGCAAAACCCAGTGGCTGGACATGCCTTCCGGCGATTGCTTCGCCTTCGCCGAGGATGACGGCATGATCGAGACGATGGTCGATCTCGGCGAATCCGTGAAGGATGGCCAGGTTGTCGCGCGCATCCATCCGGTCGGGCGCACCGGGCAGGCGCCGCAGGAGATCAGGACAAGGATGTCGGGGCTGCTCGCCGCGCGTCATTTCCCGGGCCTGGTCAAGGCTGGCGACTGCGTCTCGGTGCTGGCCGTGGCCGTTCGCGAATAATCTTGGTGCGGCATCCTACTGCACCACGCGCTTCTCGAGCTTGCGGGCAAGCGTGCGCCGGTGCAAGCCGAGCCGGCGCGCGGTTTCGGAGATGTTGAAGCCGGTCTCGACCAGCGTTTCGTGGATACGCTCCCATTCGAGGTTCTTGATCGAGGTGGGGCGGCTGGTGAGCGGCACCGAAACGTCGCCCTCGGCGCGGCCGAAGGCGGCTTCGATGTCATCGGTGTTGGCGGGCTTGGCCAGATAGTGGCCCGCGCCGAGCTTGATCGCCTCGACTGCCGTGGCGATGCTGGCAAATCCCGTCAGCACGACGATGCGCATCGACGGATTGCGGGCGCTGAGAAGCTTGACGCATTCGAGACCCGATCCCGATCCGAGCTTGAGATCGACGACGGCATAGGCCGGAACGGCCGTTTCCAGCGCGACCAGCAGCGCCTCGCGGTCGTGGCAGACCACGACGTCGTAGTCGCGCTTTTCAAACGAGCGTTTGAGCGTGCGCGCAAAGGTCGCGTCGTCCTCGATGACGAACAAGGATCGATCAGATTTCACGATCGTCTCCATAGGTCAGCGCCGCCAGCGGCAGCGAAAGGGTAACACGGGCGCCCTCGGCCATGTTGCGCGCCGAAACGTCGCCGCCGAGCTTGCGCACCACGTTGAACACCAGGAAGAGGCCTAGGCCGCCGCCCGGACGCCCCTTGCTCGACATATAGGGCTGGCCGAGCGCTGCCAGAATATCCTTGTCGAAACCCGGGCCGCGGTCCTCGACGGAGAGCACCAGCTTCTCATCCTGCCGCTCGGCAGTGATGCCGACCCAATCGTGCGATGCTTCCTGCGCATTGTCGAGCACATTGAAGATCACTTGTTTCAGCGCCGTGTCGGACACGATCGGCTCGTCCGGCTCGAAACCATTGCCGTAGTCCAGCTTGATAGGCTGGCGGCTGACGCGCCATTCCTCGACGAGATCGTCGAGGAACCGGCGGATCGTAGTGCGGATGGTGCCCTCGCCCCGCGCTTGGCCGGAGGACATGAGAATGCCCGTGACGATGCCTTTGCAGCGCTCGATCTGCGCCTGCATCTCGGCCACGTCCTCGGAAAGCTCGCGGTTGCGCTTGACGCCGCGCATCTGGCGCCAGTCGGACAGGATGACCGATATTGTCGACAGCGGTGTGCCCAGTTCATGCGCGGCACCCGAAGCCAGCAGGCCCATGCGCACGATGTGATCTTCCTCGGCCGAACGCTGGCGCAGGTCGGCGAGATAGGCATCGCGTTCGCGCAGGTTGCGGTTGATTCGGGTCATGAAGATCACGATCAGGCCGGCCGCGAGCACGAAGCAGATGAACATGCCTCGCAGATGCAGCGCCAGGAGGTCGCTGCCGCCGTGATGCGGGAGTGCGATCGGCTGGAAGACGAAGATGAGGAAGACGAAGCAGGCCGAGGCCGCCACCACCAGGAGCCAGGTCGACCATGGCGCCAGCAGCGCAGCGCCGAGCGTGATCTGCAGGAGATAGAGCGACACGAACGGATTCGAGGCGCCGCCGCTCAGGTAGAGCTGCGTCGTCAGCGCCGCCATGTCGAAAATCAGCGCGACGAAGAGCTGCGCGTTGGAGATCCGGCGGTTGCCGCGCAGGGCGAGCAGGCTGAAGATGTTGAGGCCGACGAGGAAAAGCACCACGCCCGCCATCTCGGCGAGCGGCAGCGGGATCGCGAACCAGTATTGCGTGACCAGGATGGTCAGCACCTGCCCCGCCACCGCCAGCCAGCGCAGCTGGATGAGCAGGAGCAGGTTCTTCCTGTTCGTGACGTCGGCGTCCGACGCGGCGCCTCCCTGCCGCGTTGGAAGAAGCGTCAGGAACGGCTTGTCGCGATGGGGCCACGCGATATTCATCACGCTGCATCCCAGTTCCGGCGGCCGGAGAAAACCTGTCTGGCAAGCGCCATCGCCAGCATCCCTGCAAGGGCAAACCAGGTCAAAGCATAGATGAGATGGCTGTTGCGGAAGGTGACGACGGTGAGCCCGCCGCGCGGCCAGCCAGCAGCGCCGGATGCCTCGGCATCGATGAAATAAGGCGCGACATCCGCCAGGCCGCGCGCCTTGGCGATTGCCGCGACGTCGCGCGAATACCAGCGATCGGCAGCCGGATCGTTTCTGCGCAGGAAACCGCCGCCGGGCTCGCTGATGCGCAGCAGCCCGTCAACCGTCGCCGGTGAGGCGAGCGCGGCATTCTCCCGCTCGAACTCCACCTTGCGCTCCTGCGAGATGAAGCCGCGGTTGACGAGGACCGTGAAACCGCGGTCGTCGCGCATCGGCGTCAGCACCCAATAGCCGCCGCCAAGCTCGGTCACCGCCTGCACCAGCGTGTTGGCGCCGCCCTGCAAGCGCCCGATCAACCGCACGTGGCGATATTCGTAGTCCGGTGCGCTCAACCCGCTCCAGTCCTGGGGGCCGGGCGCATCGACGACGGGAGCATGGATGCGCTGGTCGACGCGGGCGATCAGGTCGAGCTTCCAGACCCGTCTTTCCAGTTGCCAGACGCCGAGCCCGAGAAACATCAGGACGCCGAGAAGCCCAAGCACCACAGCCAAGAATCGCGACGTGGAACCCTTCGAGGCCGCATGAGAGCCGATACCTGCCCGGCCGGTCATGTCCTTTGCCTCGGCTTTGGCCCTCCCCGCGCGCAACACGCCCACGCCCGAAATGGGGCTCATGGCATCTCCCGCATCTCGTGGAGCCCGGGCATCATGTTGGCGTTGAGGTGGTACATCACCCAGAGCGAGCCGCTCAGCACGATGACGACGAGAACCACCGTGAAGATGAGCGCCAGCATCGACCATCCGCCTTCCGAGGCGGGGTTCATATGCAGGAAGAAGACCATGTGCACCACGATTTGTACCACCGCGAAGGCCATGATGATGATGGCCGCGGCCTGCTTGTTGTCCATGGCGCCGGTCATGACCATCCAGAACGGGATGGCGGTGAGGACCACTGACAGGACGAAGCCGATCAGGTAGCCCCTCAGCGAGCCGTGCGCGGCGCCGCCATGGGTATGGTCGCGATCGGCATGATCATGAGCGCTCATCTGAGCATCCCCATCAAGTAGACGAAGGTGAAGACGCCGATCCAGACGACGTCGAGGAAGTGCCAGAACATCGAGAGGCACATCAGCCGGCGGCGGTTGGCCTCGATGAGGCCGTGTCTCGCGACCTGCACCATCAGCGTCACCATCCAGACGATGCCGAAGGTCACGTGCAGGCCATGCGTGCCGACCAGGGTGAAGAAGGACGACAGGAAGGCGCTGCGCTGCGGCGTCGCGCCTTCATGGATCATGTGCGCGAATTCGGATAGCTCGATGGAGAGGAACGCCAGGCCGAACAGCATGGTCACCACGAGCCAGGCCTGCGTCGCGCCGACACGGCCCTTGTCCATGGTCAGCATGGCAAAGCCATAGGTGATCGAGGACAAGAGCAGCATGGTGGTGTTGACCGCCACCAGACCGAGATCGAACAGATCCTTCGGCGCCGGACCCGCCGCGTAATTGCCGCCGAGCACGCCAAAGGCCGCGAACAGCATGGCGAAGATCAGGCAGTCGCTCATCAGGTAGAGCCAGAAGCCGAGCATGGTGCTGCCGCCTTCGGCGTGCGCGTGCTCTTCTTCCAGGTGGAAGACCGGTTCCGCGACGGCCGTGATCGCGCTCGATGCCATGCTCAATTCCTAGCCCTGGGCGGCGAGGAGCGTCGTCCTCGCCTCTTCGGTTTGCGTGACCTCGGCAGCCGGGATGTCGAAGTCGCGGTGGTAGTTGAAGGTGTGGCCGATCGCGGTTGCGATGAGGCAGACGAAGCTCAGCGCCGCCAGCCACCAGATGTACCAGATCAGGCCGAAGCCGAGCGCGACGCTGAAAACCGCCAGGACGACGCCGGTGCCGGTGTTGCTCGGCATGTGGATCGGTTTGAATCCGGACAGCGGGCGCCGGTAGCCGGCCTTCTTCATGTCGAACCAGGCGTCGTTGTCGCGAATGACCGGCGTGAAGGCGAAGTTGTAGGCCGGCGGCGGCGAGGAGGTCGACCATTCGAGGGTGCGGCCGTCCCAGGGATCGCCGGTGTGATCGGCCAGCACTTCGCGCTTGCGGATGGAGACGAAGATCTGGACCAGGAAGGCGGCGATGCCGCAGGCGATCAGCACCGCGCCGAAAGCGGCGATCACGAACCATATCTGCAGCGAGGGATCGTCGAAGACGCGCATGCGGCGCGTCACGCCCATCAGGCCGAGGATATAGAGCGGCATGAAGGCGAGCCAGAAGCCGAGCACCCAGCACCAGAACGAGACCTTGCCCCAGAACGGATCGAGCCTGAAGCCGAAGGCCTTGGGCCACCAATAGGCGATGCCGGCGAACAGGCCGAAGAGCACGCCGCCGATGATGACGTTATGGAAATGCGCGATCAGGAACAGGCTGTTGTGCAGCACGAAGTCGGCGGGCGGCACGGCAAGCAGCACGCCGGTCATGCCGCCAACGACGAAGGTGAGCATGAAGGCCACCGTCCACATCATCGGCAATTCGAAGCGGATGCGACCGCGATACATGGTGAACAGCCAGTTGAATATCTTCGCCCCGGTCGGGATCGAGATGATCATCGTGGTGATGCCGAAGAAGGAATTGACACTGGCGCCGGAGCCCATGGTGAAGAAGTGGTGCAGCCAGACGAGATAGGACAGGATGGTGATGACTATCGTGGCGTAGACCATCGAGGTGTAGCCGAACAGGCGCTTGCCGGAGAAGGTCGAGGTGACCTCGGAGAAGACGCCGAACAGCGGCAGGATAAGGATGTAGACCTCCGGGTGGCCCCATATCCAGATGAGGTTCACATACATCATCGGATTGCCGCCGAAATCGTTGGTGAAGAAGTTGGTGCCGACGTAGCGGTCGAGCGCAAGCAGCGTCAGCACCGCCGTCAGCACCGGGAAGGACGCGACGATCAGCACGTTGGTGCAGAGCGAGGTCCAGGTGAAGACGGGCATGCGCATCATGGTCATGCCTGGGGCGCGCATCTTGATGATGGTGCAGATCAGGTTGATGCCGGACAATGTCGTGCCGACGCCGGCGACCTGCAGCGCCCAGATGTAGTAATCGACGCCGACGTCGGGACTGTAATTGATGCTGGAGAGCGGCGGATAGGCCAGCCAGCCGGTGCGGGCGAACTCGCCGACGAACAGCGAGGCCATGACCAGGATCGCGCCGCCGACCGTCATCCAGAAGCTGAAATTGTTGAGGAAAGGGAACGAGACGTCGCGCGCGCCGATCTGCAGCGGCACGACGAAGTTCATCAGCCCGGTGACGAAAGGCATCGCCACGAAGAAGATCATGATCACGCCATGGGCGGTGAAGATCTGGTCGTAGTGATGAGCGTTGAGGTAACCCTCGGAACCGTTGAAGGCGATGGCCTGCTGCAGGCGCATCATGATGGCGTCGGAGAAGCCGCGCAGCAGCATGACGAGGCCGAGCGCCATGTACATGATGCCGATCTTCTTGTGGTCGACGCTGGTGAACCACTCGCGCCACAGATAACCCCAAAGCTTGAAATAGGTGACCGCGCCGAGCACCGCGAGGCCGCCCAACGCCACGACGATGAAGGTGACGACGACGATCGGCTCGTGCAGCGGCAGCGACTCCAGAGTGAGGCGGCCGAAGATGAATTTGGTCAGCGACTCAGGCATCCGCCATCCCTCACAATTCGAAGCGCAGCAGGCCGAGCGACGGGGTCCCGGCATCGGCGCGGCGGCTGCCGGCCCCTGGACTGAGCAGCCCTGCCCCGCGCAGCGGGGAAAGATCGCGCATTGGCCAGTATTTCGCGCCGGCATCGCGGGCCGCGCGCAAGGCGGTGGCTGCTTCCTCGGCCGTGCAGATGCTGGCGACATAGGACGGATCGTTGCCGAACACCGCGCCGCGCCGGGCAAGCTTGTCATATTGCAGCGGCAAAGTGTTGCGCACGCCGGCCAGGCCAAGGCCGCCCTTGGCGTCGATCGACATCATCTCGTTCATGCACATCTTGCCGCGCTCGACGCACAGATTGAGGATCGCGCCATAGAGGTCGGGATCGACGGAGGCATAGTGGCGGACCGGCTCGTTCTCGCTCGGACGCTCGAGCTCGAGATAGGTCTCGCGGCTGAGCGTAGCCTGCGCACCTTTGGTCTGCGTCACCCACTCACCGAACGCCTGATCGGAGAGCCCGTGGAACGCAAAGCGCATGCCGGAGAAGCCGGCGCCGCTGTAGTTGGCCGAGAAGCCGGAATAGGTGCCCGGACGGTTGATGACCGCGTGCAGCTTCGTCTCCATGGCGGGCATGGCGTAGATCTGTCCGGCAAGGGCCGGAATGTAGAAGGAGTTCATCACCGTCGAGGAGGTGATGCGGAAGTCGATCGGCTGGTTGACCGGCGCCGCCAGCTCGTTGACGGAGGCAATGCCGTAATCCGGATAGATGAAGAGCCATTTCCAATCCAGCGCGACGACGTCGACCCTGAGCGGCTTGTGGTTCTGGGTGACCGGCTGTCCTGGTTCGATCCGATCGATGCGCCGGTAGGGATCGAGCAGATGGGAGCCGAGCCAGGTGAGCGCGCCGAGGCAGATGATGACGAGCAGGGGTGCCGCCCAGATCACCAGCTCCAGCTTGGTCGAATGGTCCCAGTCCGGCGTGTAGATCGCCGTGGTGCTGGATTGCCGGTAGCGCCAGGCGAACAGCACGGTCAGTGCCATGACCGGCAGGATGATGAGCAGCATCAGCAGGGTCGAGACGACGAGCAGGTCGCGCTGCTGCACTGCCACGTCGCCCGCGGGCGCCAGCACGACCAGGTCGCAGCCGCTCAGCAGCACGGCGAGCGGAAAAAGAAGCAACGCTCCGGATCGTCTCATCAAACGCTGCCCTCGATGGCCCTGCAGCAGGATCTCTGCAGGTTGCGATGCGATATGGACCAACGGCTACTGCCGCAGGCACAGCGACGACATTGGACAATTTGTCCAATGCCGGATTGCTATGGCTTTGGCGAAAGTGTGCACGCATAATTGGATGACGACAACATCGCATCGGGACGACAACAATCGCGTTCCGAACTTGAGCTCGGTGGCGACGGACAAGATGGCTGAAACTTCGACTTCCGAAACGGACAGCAGGCTGATCGGTTCGCATCACGGCCAGGTCAGCGCTGGCGATATCGCGGTCGGCGTGATCATCGGCAGGACGTCGGAATTCTTCGATTTCTTCGTCTATGCGATCGCTTCCGTGATCGTGTTCCCCAAGCTTGTGTTCCCAACCCACGACCCGCTGGTCGGAACGCTCTACTCCTTCGCCATCTTCGCGCTGGCCTTCATCGCGCGCCCGTTCGGCACCGTGCTGTTCATGGCGATCGACCGCGCCTATGGCCGCGGCGCCAAGCTGACGATCGCGCTGTTCCTGCTCGGCACCTCGACGGTCGCCATGGCGTTCCTGCCCTCCTATGAGGACGTCGGCGCGGTCGCCGCCTGGCTGCTGGCGCTCACCCGCTTCCTGCAGGGCCTGGCGCTCGGCGGGACATGGGACGGATTGCCCTCCCTCCTGGCGCTGAATGCGCCGCAGAACCGGCGCGGCATCTATGCGATGATCCCGCAGCTCGGCGCGCCGATCGGGCTCATCGTGGCAAGCTCGCTATTTGCCTTCTTCGTCGCCAACCTCTCGGCCGACGACTTCTTCGCCTGGGGCTGGCGCTATCCCTTCTTCGTCGCCTTCGCCATCAACGTCGTGGCGCTGTTTGCCAGGCTGCGCATCGTGGTCACGCCCGAATTCTCGAAACTCTACGAGAGCGGCGACCTGCAACCGACGCGCATCAGGGAGATGGTTCGGACTGAAGGACGCAACGTCATCGTCGGCGCCTTCGCGCCGCTGGCGAGCTTCGCCCTGTTCCATATGGTGACGGTGTTCCCGCTGTCCTGGGTGTTCCTGTTCACCAACGAGGGTCCGGAACGTTTCCTGGTCATCGAAGCGGTGAGCGCGTTGTTCGGCATCGCGGCGATCGTTGCATCGGGTCCGCTGGCCGACCGTGTCGGACGCCGCGCCCTGCTCGGCGGCGGCGCCGTCGCCATCGCAGCCTTCAGCGGCTTTGCCCCACAACTTCTCAACGGCGGCACCGTCGGCGAGACGGTGTTCATGGTGCTCGGCTTCATCCTGCTGGGCTTGAGCTTCGGGCAATCCTCAGGCGTCGTCGCATCGAGCTTCTCGCGCCAGCACCGCTATACCGGCTCGGCGGTGACATCGGACCTGGCCTGGATGTTCGGCGCCGGCTTCGCGCCGCTCGCGGCGCTGCTCCTGGCCGGCAATTTCGGCCTCATCGCCGCCGGCGCCTACCTGCTTTCGGGCGCCGCCTGCACGCTGATCGCGCTTTGGATCGACAGGCAGGCACGCCGGGCCGACTGAACGAGCGCGAGCTCGGATAGTCGCCGCTCTATCCCTTTGTTTTTGACGCAGTTCCAGACGGAAGGTTACGGCGAAGGCGCCGAGCTCAACCGCTCACACTTTTCCTGGAATTGCTCTGACCTGCAATCAGACCTGGTAGAAATCCCGATACCATTGCACGAAGCGCGGGACGCCGATCTCGATCGGGATCCTGGGCTTGAAACCGATCACCGCCTCGAGTGAGGCGACGTCGGCATAAGTCGCAGGCACATCGCCCGGCTGCAGCGGCATCAGGTTGCGGATTGCCTTGCGCCCGAGAGCGTCTTCCAGAACGTCGATCAGCCGGCTGAGCTCGACAGGCGAGCTGTCGCCGATGTTATGGATCCTGAACGGCGCGGTGCTCGTCGCGGGGTCCGGTGCAGCGCTTGTCCAATCGGGATTGGGCGTCGCTGGATGCTGCATGACGCGGGCCACTCCCTCGACGATATCGTCGATATAAGTGAAATCCCGCTGCATGTTGCCATGGTTGAAGACATCGATCGGCTGACCGGCGAGGATGGCCTTGGTGAAGATGAACAAGGCCATGTCGGGCCGACCCCACGGACCGTAGACGGTGAAGAAGCGCAGGCCCGTCGTCGGCAGCCCGAACAGATGGCTGTAGGTGTGGGCCATCAGCTCGTTTGCCTTCTTGCTGGCGGCATAGAGGCTGAGGGGATGGTCGGCGGAATCATGCACCGAGAACGGCATGCGCGTGCTGCCGCCATAGATCGAGCTTGACGATGCATAGACGAGATGGCCGACCGAGGCCTGCCGGCACCCTTCCAGGATGTTGAGGAAGCCGTTTAGATTGCTTTGCGCATAGACATGCGGATTGACCAGCGAATAGCGGACGCCCGCCTGCGCGGCGAGGTTGACGACGATCTGCGGCGCGACCGACGCAAAGACCCCCGAGATGCCATCGCGGTCGGCGAGATCGACATGCTCGAAATGAAAGTTTGGGAAAGCCTTCAGCCGCTCGAGCCGCGCCTGCTTCAAGGTGACGTCGTAATACTCATTCATGGAATCGAGGCCGACAACCTGCCGGCCTTCGGCCAGCAGCCTCTGGCATAGGTGAAAACCTATGAAGCCGGCCGCGCCGGTGATCAGGATCGGCCTGCTTGACGTCAATGCATACCCCTAACGCTGCAGCCAGACCTTGCAGGCCATCGAGAACTTGCGCCTTTTATGGCAGGGCTGCAATGAATTCAACGATACGCTTTCTCTTGCCGTCGTCGCCAGCGTGAGGCCAGCGGCAAGATCGGCCGCCAGCCGGATGTCCGTATTGCCAAGGCGCACGCAGCCGCCGCCGAGATCCGACAGCGGAAAAGCGATCTCAAGCCAACGCTGATATGCGAGCGTGATCAGCGGTCGGGCCCTTCCGTGCGGAAAAAGATTGCGCGCACACCGCGGATCGGGAATTTGGTTTTCTTGGTGATCCCTGTTGCTTGGGGCAAACTGCTGGCGGGCTGTCAGGAGGAGAAATGAGAGCACGCGCGGCGACGGTCGGAGACCTGGAAGATGTTTTCCGCGGTCTGTCCAAGCGAATGTCGGACGAATATGTGGCGGCCGGCAAGGACAGCAAAAGCGCCTATGACAATTTGATGATGAACCTGAAGGAAGGCCGGGCCCATGCGCTCGTGCAGGACGACAGGACGGTGGCGATCATCGCTTGGCATGAGCACGCGGACGCCGCCGACACGCTCTTTGCCGCGCGGGAGGATTTCTTCAACGCCACGACGGTCCGCTTCTGCAAGCGCCACATCCGCCATGTCCAGGCGCTGGCCGGCAACCTTCCCGTCCACTCGCGCAGCTGGCTGCACAGGCCCGACGTCGCGAAATGGTTCCGCGTGATCGGCTATGTCGACCGAGGGCGCGAGAACGGCGCCACCTTGTTCGAGCTGCCGTCGGCCGCCAATAGCTGACGGAAGCGAGGGCGATCCGTTACGGCGCCCCGAAAACGGGCGCTTGCGCGAAAATCCGATTGGAAAGATTGTACGCTCAGGCACCGGGCAACCCGGCACGCCGGATGGGGTATGGCTGCTGGAAATCGGGATGTTGCGCGTCTGCCTGGCCTTTGTCGCCATCGCTGCCCTGACGAGACCGTCAGGGGCGGAGCCGCGCGCGTCCCATCTTTTCGACCGACCCGGCCTCGCGGCGGCCTATTCGGGCCAATCCGATCTTATCACCGCATACACGACCGGCATGGCGCGTTACCGGCTTCAATATTCGGCCTCCGCCGCTCAAGCCGGTTTAGCCGCGCCGCTCGAGCCTCGGCTGCTGCGGCCTGAATTCCAGCAGCGGACATGGCGTTCCTCGGATGGCAGCCTGCTGCAGGGCTTTGCCGGCAAGGGCGGTTTCCGGCTGACCACAGGCAACTGCGTGACCCGCATCTGCATGGCCATCGAATGCAGCGAGGCCGGCTGGCCGCTCTATGCCTGCAGCGACGGGCGCAAGCGCAAGATGTCGGTCAACAACTTCGTGACGGCAACATTCGACGGCGTCTCCTACCGGCGATTGAGCGCCCCGCGGGAGTGACGTTGGACGGCCCGAAGTAGGTGACGGAGCCGCTTGCGCCCATCTCGCCAGGCGTGGCATCGGTTGCGGCGCTTTGAGATGTTCGAAGACAAAGATAGTGGCACGCCAACCCGACAGACGATCCGCAAACCCAAAAGTCAACCTCGCCCGAGCGCTCTCCAAGCTTGGCTTCTGCTCGCGCACGCAGGCCGAGCGTCTCGTCGTCGAGGGCCGCGTGCAGGTCAACGGCAAGACAGTGCGCGATGCCTTGCTGCGCATCAATCCCGACCGCGACCGCATCACCGTCGACGGCGAGCGCGTCATTGCCGAGCGCAAGGTCTATCTGATGCTCAACAAGCCGCGCGGGCTGGTCACCACCCGCGACGACCCGGAGGGCCGCGGCACCGTCTATGACTGCCTGGGAGGGCTTGACCTGCCGTTCGTGTCGGCCGTCGGCCGGCTCGACAAGGCGAGCGAAGGGCTGCTTTTGATGAGCAACGACACGCGCTGGGCGAACGGCCTGCTCGACCCCGCCTCGCATGTCGCCAAGACCTATCACGTGCAGATCGCCGCCGCGCTCGACGAGGAAATTCTGGAGCGCGTTCGTCAGGGCGCCGTCGTCGACGGCGAGTTGCTCACCGCAAGCTCGATCGCGCTGTTGCGCAGCGGCGGGCGGACAGCCTGGCTGGAGATCGTGCTTGACGAGGGACGCAACCGGCACATCCGCAGGCTGCTCGCCGCTTTCGACATTGAGGTGCTGAGGCTGGTCAGGGTGGCGATCGGGCGGCTGCAGCTTGGCGAACTTGCCAAGGGCAAGGCGCGGCATCTGACGGCCGAGGAGCTGGCGATGGTCAGAGTCTAGCCGAAACGCCTCAGCTTCGTCATCCACGGGCGGAGCGGGAGCGAAGCGGACGCGCAGACCCGAGGTTCCATTCCGTGACCTGGCGCAAAGGGTAAAGGCGGTGCAAGACAGGGGTCGCTCTGCACCGCGGCAACGCTCATTGGTAACGGAATGATTCTAGGGTCTGCGCCGCGTCGCTTCGCTCCTTGCTCCGCCCTAGAATGACGAGGCTGAGGGTTTTCGCCTAATCTCCAGAGACGCCTGAGCTGCTATCGAGCTGCGGCTACTTCTGGTTCCAGCGGCGTATGACCGGCTCGGTCAGATCGTGCTCATAGCCCAGGATGCTGAGGCTGGCGGTATCGAGCACGAAGTGCTCGCCGCCTTCCGGCGGCAGGCCGACCCAGCGAGCCGCGAACACACGCAGGAAATGCGAGCTGGAGAAGATGAGCACATTGCCGGCAACCGCGCGCAGCCCGGCGATGATGGCGTCCGCGCGGGCACCGACATCGGCCGCCGTCTCACCGTGCGGACAGCCGTCGCGAAACAATTGCCAGCCGGGTCGCTTGGACAGGATCTCCTTGGTCGTCACGCCTTCATAAGCGCCGTAGTCCCATTCCTGAAGGTCGGATCTCTTGACCGCGCGCTCGCCAAAGCCGGCGAGCCGGCAGGTGTCGAAAGCGCGCTGCGAGGGGCTTGACCAGACCGCCTGGAACGTTAGCCCCTCGAGCCGATAGGCGATGCCGCGCGCAGCCTCTTCGCCTTTCGCCGTCAGCGGGATATCGGTGCGCCCGGTGTGCCTGCCCGATGCGCTCCACTCCGTCTCGCCATGGCGAACGACGTAGATCTCGGGAAACGCATTGCTCATCGACCGCCCCTGAATGAAACGGGAATGCACCGGCAGGAGTGCCGCGCCGCGCCACCCTATGCGGCAGCCGACAAAAAGAACAGGCCGCGGCGCTTGCCGCGGCCTGCTCGGCATCGGGAGGATGCTGGTTGGCTAGGCGGGTTGCAGGCCGCCCGACAGCGCAAGGTCAGCCTCTTCCGGCAACTGACCGGCCATGGCGGCGGCGAATTGCTTCTGGTCGAGCTCGCCTTCCCAGCGGGCCACAACGATGGTCGCGACCGCGTTGCCGACGAAGTTGGTGAGCGCGCGGCATTCCGACATGAAGCGGTCGACGCCGAGGATCAACGCCATGCCGGCGACCGGCACCGAGGGCACGACCGAGAGCGTGGCGGCCAGCGTGATGAAGCCGGCGCCGGTGATGCCGGCCGCGCCCTTCGAGCTCAGCATCGCGACGAGCAAAAGCAGGATCTGGTCGCCGAAGGTGAGTGGCGTGTCGGTCGCCTGGGCGATGAACAGCGCGGCAAGCGTCATATAGATATTGGTGCCGTCAAGGTTGAAGGAATAGCCTGTCGGGATGACAAGACCGACCACCGAGCGGTTGCAGCCGGCGCGCTCCATCTTGGCCATCAGGCCGGGAAGTGCCGCTTCCGACGACGAGGTGCCGAGCACCAGGAGCAGCTCTTCCTTGATGTAGCGGATCAGCGCCAGGATGGAAAAGCCGTTGTACCATGCGACGGCACCCAGCACTACGAGCACGAAGAGCAGCGACGTCAGATAGAAGGTGCCGATCAGGAAGGCGAGGTTGGCGATCGCGCCTATGCCGTATTTGCCCACGGTGAAGGCCATGGCGCCGAAGGCGCCGATGGGGGCGGCCTTCATCAAGATGGCGACGAGGCGGAAGACCGGCGCGGTCAACGCCTGGAGGAAATCGACGACCGGGCGGCCGCGTTCGCCGACCAGCGCCAGGGCGATGCCGAACAGCACCGAGAAGAACAGCACCTGCAGGATGTCGCCCTGCGCAAAGGCGCCGGTGATGGTGTCGGGGATGATGTTCATCAGGAAGCCGACAATGGTCGTGTCATGCGCCTTCTCGGTGAAGGTCGAGACCTTCGAGGCGTCGAGCGTGGCCGGATTGATGTGCATGCCGGCGCCGGGTTGGACGACGTTGGAGACGACGAGGCCGACGACGAGCGCCAGAGTCGAGAAGACGAGGAAATAGATCATCGCCTTGCCGGCAACGCGGCCGACCTTCTGCAGGTCGGAAACACCGGCAATGCCGGTCGCCACGGTGAGGAAGATCACCGGTGCGATTACCATCTTGACCAGCTTGATGAAGGCATCGCCAAGCGGTTTCAGCGAGGCGCCCAAGTCGGGATAGAAATGGCCAAGCAGGATGCCGGCGGCGATCGCCACCAGGACCTGCACATAGAGATGCCGGTAAAAGGGAACCTTGCCGCGCGGTTCGGCGGCAGCGATTGCTGTCTGCATGATATCCTCCATTCGGCCCCCGATCGAAACGCTCGACCTCCCTGGGGGCTGTTGACCTCCACAGCCTCACGGCTGCTACGGATGCATTTGCAACGCGCGTGCCAGGTGATAGCCGAAGCCTCGAAACATTGATTTTGTTGGCTTTTTCGAACCGACGACGGGGCATCTTCGAGAGCTTCCGTGCGCTTATCCGCATAGGTCGAATTGTGCTTTGTGCGAATTCATGCACAGATGCGGCATGCTGCAACGCCCTGCCGCTGCCTTCGCCTCGACGCCCGAACTGCTCGCCGGGCGGGCGCGGCGCGCCTGGCTGCTGTTCGGAGCGGTGGCGCTGGCGATCGTCGCGGCAGCGCTTTACAGCGCCGGCCTCTACGGCCGTTCGACCGAGATCGGGGCCTTGGCCACGCAGGGACGCACCGACGCCAACCTCAAGGTCGCGCTGTTGCGCGCTGTATTGGAAAATCCGCGCGCGCTGCCGCTGCTTCTGTCGGAGGACCAGCAGGTGCATGACGCGCTGACGCAACGCAGCCCTGCCGCGATCGACGTGCTCAACCGCAAGCTCGAAGGGCTGGTGTCGGGCACCAAGGCCTCGGTGCTCTACGTCACCGGCCCGGACGGCCTGGCGATCGCTTCCAGCAATTGGCGCGAACCGGTGAGCTTCGTCGGCAACGACTATGGTTTTCGGGCCTATTTCTCGGGCGCTATGGAAACCGGCACGGCCGAATATTTCGCGCTCGGCAACGTCAGCAAACGTCCGGGCCTCTACATCTCGCGCCGCGTCGACGGCGCTTCGGGGCCGCTCGGCGTTGTCGTGGTCAAGATGGAATTCGACCAGCTCGAGGCCGACTGGCACGAGGCCAACCGCCCGGCCTATGTGAGCGACGAGCATGGCGTGGTGCTGATCACCAGCGTGCCCTCCTGGCGCTTCATGACGACGGCGCCGCTGGCGGTTTCGGTCAGCGCCGCCATCCGCGCCAGCCAGCAATTTGGCGATGCGCCACTGGTGCCCCTGCCGATCACAAAACCGCAACCGCTGAGCTCCGACGTCGCGCTGGTCCATGCCATCACGCCCGGGGGCAGCGACGCCGAGTATCTGCGGCTGTCGACCGCGGTGCCGTCGACGCCGTGGCGGCTCGACTATCTCGTTCCGGCCGAGGCGCCGATCGCGGCGGCCCAGCGCGAGATGCGGCTGCTGACACTGGGCGTTCTTGTCCCGCTCCTCGCATTAGCCGCCTATCTTTTGTGGCGCAGGCAGTCCGCGCAGATGCGGATCGCCGCCGAGCAGGCCGCGCGGGCCGAGCTCGAGCGCCGCGTCGTCGAGCGCACGCAGGACCTCAGCCTGGCACGCGACCGGCTGCAGGCGGAGATCACCGACCATCGCAGCACGGAGGCGAAGCTGCAGGTGATGCAGCAGGAGCTGGTCCAGGCCAACCGGCTTGCCACGCTTGGCCAGGTCGCTGCCGGCGTCGCGCATGAAATCAACCAGCCGGTGGCGACGATCCGCGCCTATGCCGACAATGCGCGAGTCTTCCTGGAGCGCAAGCAGAGCGCCTCGGCTGAAGAGAACCTTGGCGCCATCGCGGCGCTGACCGAGCGCATCGGCTCGATCACAGAAGAGCTGAAAGCCTTTGCCCGCAAGGGCCGCACCGCCGCCGAACCGGTCGAGCTGCGCAGCGTGATCGAAGGCGCCGTGGTGCTGCTCAGGAGCCGCTTCGCCGGCCGGCTGGACGCGCTGGCGATCACGCTGCCGCCGCCGGCGCTGAAGGTCATGGGCAACCGGTTGCGGCTGGAGCAGGTGCTGATCAACCTGTTCCAGAACGCGCTGGAGGCGCTCGATGGCCGTGATGGCGCGCGGGTCGAAGTCTCCGCCACCGAAACCGCCGAAGACGTGGCGCTGGTCGTATCCGACAACGGGCCGGGCATCCCGCCCGCGATCCTGAAATCCCTGTTCACGCCCTTCAACACCTCGAAGGAAAGGGGCCTCGGGCTCGGCCTCGTCATCTCCAAGGACATCGTCGCCGACTATGGCGGGCGCATCGAGGTTTCGAGCAGCGGCCAAGGCACACGCTTCACCATCCATCTGTCGAAAGCCGGCGCAGCATGACCAGGCATGACCCAGCACCGGTGATCCTGATCGATGACGACAGCGATCTGCTCAAGGCGACAAGACAGACGCTGGAGCTTGCCGGCTTTGCGGTGTCGGCCTACCCGGTGGCGAAGGAAGCGCTGGCAGCGCTCGATAGGAATTTCGCCGGCGTGGTGGTGTCGGACATCCGCATGCCGGAGATCGACGGGCTGCAGCTTTTCGACCGCGTGCTGCGGCTCGACCCCGACATTCCCGTCATCCTGGTCACCGGCCATGGCGATATCGCCATGGCGGTCAAGGCGATCAAGGACGGCGCCTACGACTTCATCACCAAGCCCTTCGCCGCCGACCGGCTGGCGCAGAGCGTTGCGCGCGCGGCGGAAAAACGCCGGCTGGTGATCGAGAACCGCGCTTTACGAGAAGCGGCCGAGCAGGCCCAGGAGGGATTGCCGCTGATCGGCCAGACGCCGGCTATCGAGCGGCTGCGCCGGACGCTGCGGCAGATCGCCGACACCGATGTCGACGTTCTGGTGACCGGCGAGACCGGCTCCGGCAAGGAAGTGGTGGCGAGCCTGCTGCACCGCTGGAGCCGCCGCGCCAAGGGCAATTTCGTGGCGCTCAACTGCGGCACGCTGCCGGAGACGGTCATCGAGAGCGAATTGTTCGGACACGAGGCCGGCGCCTTCACCGGCGCGCAGAAGAAGCGCGTCGGCCGCATCGAGCATTCGAGCGGCGGCACGCTGTTCCTGGACGAGATCGAAAGCATGCCGGCCTCAACACAGGTACAGATGCTGCGCGTCTTGGAAATGCGCGAGGTGACGCCGCTCGGCACCAATGAGGTGCGCCCGGTCGATCTGAGGGTGGTCGCGGCAGCCAAGGTCGATCTCGGCGATGCCAGTCAACGCGGCGCTTTCCGCGAGGATCTCTATTACCGGCTCAATGTGGTGACGCTTTCAATCCCGCCGCTGCGCGAGCGGCGGGACGACGTGCCGCTGCTGTTCGGTTACTTCGCCGAGCGGGCCGCTGCCCGCTTCCGTCGCACCGTGCCGGCGATCTCCGCTGCGGTCCAGCGTCATCTGAGGGACCATGACTGGCCGGGCAATGTGCGCGAGCTTGCCCATTTCGCCGAACGTTTCGTGCTCGGGCTCGAGGACGTTGCCGGATCGCCTTCCCCCGCGGCAACGGAACGCGACACCTCCGTGCCCTTGCCGGAACGGCTTGATCGCTACGAGGCCGAGATCATCCGCGAGACACTTGGCCGCAATGACGGCGACGTCCGGCGCACCATCGAGGCGCTCGGCATCCCGCGCAAGACCTTCTATGACAAGCTGCAGCGGCACGGCATCGTGCGCAGTGATTTTTCCAGGTAGATCAGGGCCAGAGATGGAGCTGATATCGTCGGAAAACCCCTTCGTATCTTTCGGCATCATGCTGTGGGAACCGCAACGCCGCTGCGCCGTTGAAACCGACCGGGAAACCGTGGCACGTCGGCATCAGCCGGGCAGCGAATGCATCGCCGTGGCGGTTTTGCCGGGTTGCGCTCGGCTGGCGTTGATGGTTTGTTGCCGCCCAGCGGAGAACGAATGATGCGCGAATCCCTCGGTCAAGACGAATACGGGTCGACCAGCCCTTTCGACCCGGACGACCTGCCCAATCTCAATGCGATGGGGCCGGCGATGGGCGGCGGCAATGATTTCGAGAAATACGCGGTCGCCGTCATCATCGTCTTCGGCGCGCTGATCATCGGCGGCCTGATGGCCGCCTCCATGTCCTTCGGCCATCGCAACGGCTTCCTCTTCGCGCTCGGCGGCGCTACGGCGGCCTGGATTTCCGGCAATGCGCTGCTGCTCGACCGGCCGCGCATCTATGCGCTGTTCGTCGCCATCGCCGCCGTCATGCTGATCGCTTCGACCATCACGCTGGTCATCTAATATCCCAGCGCCTCACCGGCGGCCGCGCGGCTGTCGATGGCGCCATTGTAGCGGGCGCCGCCGCCCTTCTCGATCTCCGCCAGGCTCTTGCCGCCGACCAGGATGCCCGCGGCCTGCCCCCAGGTCTGGTCGCTCAAGTCGAGATGGTAGCCCATTCCGGCAAGCAGCCGCTCCGTGTCCGGCGACAGCCCGAAAGGCTCGACATAGACCGTGTCCGGCAGCCATTGATGATGGATGCGCGGCGCATCGATCGCCTGCTGGATGTCCATGCCGTGGTCAATGACATTGACGATCGCCTCCAGCGTGATGGTGATGATGCGCGAGCCGCCCGGACTGCCGATGACCATGAACGGCTTGCCGTCCTTCGTGACAATCGTCGGGCTCATGGAGGATAAGGGCGTCTTCTTCGGCTGAATGGCGTTCGCTTCGCCCTGCACCAGGCCGTAGAGGTTCGGCACGCCCGGCTTCTGGGTGAAATCGTCCATCTCGTTGTTGAGCAGGATGCCGGTGCCGTCGGCGACGACGCCGGCGCCGAAGGAGCCGTTCAGCGTGTAGGTGACGGCCACCGCGTTGCCGTCCTTGTCGATGATCGAGTAATGCGTGGTTTCCTTCGACTCGCCGAAGCCCTTCGGCATCAGCTCCTTCGAGACGCCGGCGCGGAACGGGTCGATCTTGTCGCGGATGTCTTTCGAATAGGCCTTGTCGACCAGCTTCGAGACCGGATTGTCGACGAAATCAGGGTCGCCGAGCGCCGAGTTGCGGTCGACATAGGCGTGGCGCATGGCTTCCACCATGACGTGAACCGTCTCGGCCGAGCCGGCGCCGAGATAGGAGAGCGGATAGCCCTCCAGCACGTTGAGTATCTCGCAGATGATGACGCCGCCCGAGCTCGGCGGCGGCGAGGAAATGATCTCGTAGCCGCGATAGGAACAGGTCACCGGCTTCAGCTCGCGCACGGCATATTGCTCGAAATCAGGCTTGGCGAGGATGCCGCCTTTCGCGCCGCTCGCCTTGACGATTTCATCGGCAATCGACCCTTTGTAGAAGGCGTCCGGGCCTTTTTCCGAGATCGCCGAAAGGGAGGCGGCAAGGTCCGGCTGAACGAGCTTCTCGCCGACACCGTAAGGCTTGCCGTCTTTTTTGAGGAAGATGGCGGCGGCAGCCGGGTCCTTCGCCAGCCGGTCGGCGCCGCCGGCGAACGAAGCCGCGTCGCCCTGATTGAGCACGAAGCCGTCCTTGGCGTAGGCAATCGCCGGCGCCATCAATTCCTGTCGCGGCAGCGTGCCGTATTTCTCGCGCGCCATCTCGAAGCCGGCGACCGAGCCGGGCACCCCGACCGCGAGATAGCCGTCGAGGCTGGCGCCTTTGATCGGCTTGCCGTCCTTGTCGAGATACATGGTTTTGGTCGCGGCGAGCGGCGCGCGCTCCCGGAAATCGAGAAAGGTCGTGCGACCGTCCTTCATGCGCACGGTCATGAAGCCGCCGCCGCCGATATTGCCGGCGTTGGGATAGACCACGGCGAGCGCATAGCCGACGGCGACCGCGGCATCGACCGCGTTGCCGCCCTTCTTCAGCACGTCGACACCGACTTCGGTTGCAAGATGCTGGGCAGTCACCACCATGCCGTGCTCGCCTTTGGCGGGAGTTGGCGAAGCGGCGAAGACGGTGGTCGGCGTGAAGGCAAAGGTGAGCGAAAGGCTGACGGCGATCAGCGTCCGGCGGGTCAAGGGCATGGCGGTGCTCCTGGCGTTTGGGGACGCCTAGGAAAGACCGTTGAGGTGGGTGAGTCCAGCCAATTGTGACGGTTGGCAATCCTTCACACCCCCCTCTGGCCTGCCGGCCATCTCCCCCGCAAAGGGGGGAGATCTGATGTCGCCATCGCTTTCGCCAATCACCAACGTTGCAGGAACAGCGCCGTCGGCGGAACTGCTGATCTCCCCCCTTGCGGGGGAGATGTCCGGCAGGGACAGAGGGGGGTGCTCAAGCGCTGCCGTCGCCCGTTGGATCGACAGGAAGTTGACTACACAATCCCGCCGCCGCCACCCGCAACAGCCGGCCGCTCCGCGGCGACCTTTGCCCGATAGCCGGCGTCGCGATAGGCGGCCACGGGATCGATGGCGCCGCCCTTCTTCAGCCGTGCCATGGCGAGGATCGGCTCGACATCTGTGCGATAGGCGACTTTGAGCGTCTGCGTCGCCATCAAAGCATCATTGGCATCCTGAAAACCTTCCAGCGCCTTGCGGTCGACCAGCAGCGCCTGCGCATAGGCGCGCTGCACCTCGACCGCCGATAGCATCAGACTCTCGATCGGGTCGGTGACGTTGTGGCTCTGGTCGAGCATATGCGCGGGATTGAAGCCCTTGGCATCGGTGAGCTCGGCATCGACCAGCTCGTTGAAGACAAGGAACAGCCGGTACGGATCGATCGAGCCGGCGTCGAGATCGTCGTCGCCATATTTGGAATCATTGAAGTGGAAGCCGCCGAGCTTTTTGAACTGGATCAGCCGCGACACGATCATCTCGATGTTGACGTTGGGCGCATGATGGCCGAGATCGACCAGGCAGAAGGCCTTGTCGCCGAGCTCCTTGGCGATGATGTAGTTGGTGCCCCAGTCCTGCACGACGGTCGAATAGAAAGCCGGCTCATACATCTTGTGCTCGGTGAACAGCCGCCAGTCGTCCGGCAGGCCGGCATAGATCTCGCGCATGGCGACGAGATAGCGCTCGAAGGCCTTCGCGAAATTGACCTGGCCGGGGAAGTTGGAGCCGTCGCCGATCCACACCGTCAGCGCTTTCGATCCAAGCGTCTTGCCGATCTCGATGCATTCAAGATTGTGCTCGACCGCTTGGCGGCGCGTGCCGGCATCGGCATGCGACAGCGAGCCGAACTTGTAGGAGAGCTTCTGGTCCTTGGCATCGGAGAAGGTGTTGGAATTCATGGCATCGAAGCCGAGGCCGAAGCGGGACGCCGCCTGCTTCAACCGGTTCGGATCGGCCTTGTCCCACGGGATGTGCAGCGAGACGGTGGGCGTTGCCTGCGTCAGCTGGCTGATAACGGCGCAGTCCTCGATCTTGTCGAAGATATCGCGCGGCTCGCCGGCGCCGGGAAAGCGGGCAAAGCGCGTGCCGCCGGTGCCGACGCCCCAGGACGGGATCGCGACGCCGAATTTCTCGACCTTGTCGCAGATGGCGTCGATGGCGATGCCGCGCCGGTCAAGGCGCTCGCCGAGGGAAGCGTAGTCGCGGTCGAGGTCGGCTTCGCGCGTGGCGTTGCTTTTTTCGACGACGTCAGTCGAGATGATCGTTTCGGACACTGCACTTCCTCCCAGTATTCGTCGGCTAGCGCTGCCCCTCATCCGCCCTTCGGGCACCTTCTCCCCCTAGAACGGGGAGAAGGGAAGCGCGTGCCTAACGCGTAAAGCTCTGCGCGTTGCCGGCGTCGACGTTCACGATGTTCCCCGTGGACTTGGCGGACATGTCGGAGGCGAAGAAGTAGATCGCCTCGGCGATGTCCTCCGGGAAGACCGACCGCTTCAGCATCGAGCGCGAGCGGTAATGCTCCTCGAGGTCGTCGGTCGACATCTTGTAGGCGGCGGCACGCTGTTCCTTCCATTCGCCGGTCCAGATCTTGGAGCCGCGCAGCACGGCGTCCGGATTGACGACATTGACCCTGATCTGCGCCTCCGCCCCTTCCAGCGCGAGGCAGCGGGCCAGATGGATCTCGGCAGCCTTGGCCGTGCAATAGGCGGACGCGTTCGGCGAGGCGGCGAGCCCGTTCTTGGAGGCGACGAAAACCACATTGCCGCCGATCTTCTGGGCGCGGAACAGCCGGAAAGCCTCGCGCGAAACGAGGAAGTAGCCGGTGGACAGGATGTCCATGTTCTTGTTCCACAAGGTCAGCGTTGTCTCCTCAATCGGCGCCGAGGAGGCCAGACCTGCGTTGGACACCAGGATGTCGATGCCGCCGAATTCGACCGACGTTTCGGCAAAGCCCGAGGCGACCTGATCTTCCGACGTCACGTCGATCCGCACCGGACGGACGAAGTCCTTGCCGTAGGCTTTCGAAAGCTCGTCATTGGCGCTGGCCAACGCGGCATCGTCGATGTCGGCCAGCATTACGCAGGCGCCTTCGCGCAGCAGCCGGGTGGCGGTGGCGCGGCCGATGCCGCCGGCGCCGCCGGTGACCAAGGCGATCTGCCCGGCAAGCGCCTTCGGTTTTGGCAGCCGCTGCAGCTTGGCCTCCTCGAGCTGCCAGTATTCGATGTCGAAGGCTTCCTGTGCAGGCAGGCCGACATAGGACGAAACCGTCGAGGCGCCGCGCATGACATTGATGGCGTTGACATAGAACTCGCCGGAAATGCGCGCCGTCGCCTTGTCGCCGGCAAAGGTGAACATGCCGACGCCCGGCATTAGATAGACCACGGCATTGGGATCCCGGATGGCGGGCGAGTCCGGATGCTTGCAGCTGTCATAATAGGCCTGATAGCCGACGCGGTATTCGGCGATGTCGTCGGCCAGGCGCGCGATGACGGCATCGACATCCGGCTTTGCCGGATCGAACTCGATCACCAGCGGCCGGATCTTGGTGCGCAGGAAGTGATCGGGGCAGGAGGTGCCGAGCGCCGCCAGCGGCCGCAAGTCCTTCGAATTGACGAATTCGAGCACGGCGGGCTGGTCATCGAAATGGCCGAGCTTATGGCTCTTTTCGGAGATGAGGCCGCGGATCCGCGGCATCAGCTTGGCCGCGATGGCGCGGCGCGCGGAAGCGTCGAGCGATTGGACCGCCTCGCCGCCGAAGATCGCCTTGCCCTCGGATTTGCGCTCGAACCAGTCGATCGCCTGGTTGATCACCGAGATCGTCGTCTCGTAGCACTCCTTGGGCGTGTCGCCCCAGGTGAACAGGCCATGGCTTTCCAGCACGACGCCCTTGGCATCAGGGTTCTCGAGGCAGAATTTCTCCAACCACAGGCCGAGTTCGAAGCCTGGCCGCTTCCACGGCAGCCAGCCGATGGCGTCGCCAAAAATCTCCTTGGTGATCGCCTTGGAATCCTTGGCGGCGGCGACCGCGATGATGGCGTCAGGATGCATGTGGTCGACGCAAGCCTTAGGCACGAAGGCATGCAGCGGCGTGTCGATCGAGGCCGCGCGCGGATTGAGATTGAAGGTGCAGTGGGGCAGATAGCTCACCATCTCGTCCTCGTGCTCGACGCCGCGATAAAGGCCTTTCAGCGCGCGCAGCTTTTGCATGTAGAGGGTGGCGAAACCGTCAAGCTTGATCGAGGCGCTGTCGCCGCCCGAGCCCTTGACCCACAGCACCTCGACATCCTCGCCGGTGAGCGGATCCTTCTGCCAGACCTTGGACGAGGTGTTGCCGCCGCCATAATTGGTGACGCGCTTGTCGGAGCCCAGCGTGTTCGAGCGATAGACCAGGAGCTCGGGACCGCTCATCCCTTCGGCTTTTGCATCGTCCCAAAGATTGGCGAGGCGCGAGCCGGAGCGCTTGTCGAGCATAGGTGTCCTCCCTGAGGCGCGAGCGCCGCGCCCCTCATTTCTCGCCCGGGAATGTCTACGCAAGCGTCGCGCTTGTCAATCACAAACGATCAATATCGATCATATTGCACTGCACAATGGAAATATGTGATCGGAAATGATTGACACTGCGCGTTTTCTAAGGCCTGATGCTTGGGCAGGGAGGAACCATGCACGAGAAAGAGCGCCACAGGATCATACTGTCCGCCGTCCAGGAAAAGCCTGTGGTGACGGTGCAGGAGATGGTCGAACTGACGGACTCTTCCGAAGCGACGATCCGGCGCGACATCGCGGCGCTGCATGTACAAAAGCGCCTGCGCCGGGTGCGCGGCGGCGCCGAGGCGATCTCGCCGCCGCAGTTCATCGGCCTTGCCGGCCGGCCCTTCTCGGTCAACGAAACACTGAACGCCGCGCAAAAGCGGGCGATCGCCCGCGAAGCCGTGAACCTTTGCGCGGACGGCGAACCGATCATCATCAATGGCGGCACCACCACCTTCCAGATGGTGCATTTCCTGACCGGACGCCGCATGCCGATCTTCACCAATTCCTTCCCGATCGCCGAGCATCTGCTCAAGCACTCGAAGAACACGGTGATGCTGTCGGGTGGTACGATCTACCGCGAGCAGAACATCATCCTGTCGCCCTTCGACAATGACGTGACGCGCAACTTCTATGCGCGACGCATGTTCATGGGCGCGCAGGGGCTGGGGCCGCTCGGGCTGATGGAAGGCGACCCGCTTCTGATCCAGGCGGAGCAGAAGCTGATCGACCAGGCCGACGAACTGGTGGTGCTGGTCGATTCCTCGAAATTCCGCATGCGCTCGAGCCTTATCCTGTGCGGGCTGTCGCGCATCGCAACCGTGATCACCGACGACGGCATCGAGGACCGCGAGGCCAAGATGCTGGAAACGGCGGGCGTGGCGCTGATCGTCGCCCGCGGACAGTCAAGCGACAAGGAGGAATCTTCACTGCAGGCCTGAGGAAACTCGCGCCCGCAGCGGCGATGGAATGCAACGCTCAAGGGAGGATATTCGATGAGCTTTTTGAAGAAACTGCTGGTTACGGCGGCCTTTTCCGCCGCCATGTTCGTGAATGCCGCCTATGCCGAGAACGTCAAGATCGCGCTGGTGGTGAAGTCGCTCGGCAACGGCTTCTTCGACGCCGCCAACAAGGGCGCCGAGGAAGCGGCCAAGGAACTGGGCGATGTCGATGTCATCTATACCGGTCCGACTAAGGCTACCGCCGAAGCCCAGATCGAGGTGATCAATTCGCTGATCGCGCAGAAGGTCAATGCGATCGCCGTTTCAGCCAATGATGCAGACGCGCTGGTGCCGGTGCTGAAGAAGGCGATGGAGCGCGGCATCACCGTGATCTCGTGGGACTCGGGCGTCGCCAAGGAAGGCCGCCAGCTCCACCTCAACCCGTCCGACACCAATCTGATCGGCGAGACCATCATCAAGCTCGCCGCCGACTACCTGCCGGAGGGCGGCGACGTCGCCATCCTGTCTGCCTCCTCCACCGCGACCAACCAGAACGCCTGGATCGAGGCAGCCAAGAAGGTGCTGCCGGAGAAGTTCCCGAAGATCAAGCTGGTCGCCACCGTCTATGGCGATGACGACTCGGCCAAGAGCACGGATGAAGCCAAGGGCCTCTTGAAGTCCTACCCGAACCTCAAGGCGATCATCGCGCCGACCACGGTGGGCGTCGTCGCTGCCGCGCAGGTCGTCACTGACGAGAACCTGATCGGCAAGGTCAACGTCACCGGCCTCGCGCTGCCGTCGGAGTTCAAGAAGTTCATCGACAACGGCGCTTCGCAGGCTGTCGCTCTCTGGAACCCGATCGACCTCGGCTATTCGGCGATCTATCTCGCCCATGACTTGGCGGTGAAGAAGGAAGAAGCCAAGCCCGGCGCCACGCTGTCGATCGGCCGCGTCGGCAAGGTGACGCTCGACGACACCAACTCGGCCGCGATGGCTCCGCCTTTCCAGTTCGACAAGACGAACATCGAGAAGTTCTCCAAGATCTATTGATCTCGGACTGATGGCGCTGCCCCCTCATCCGGCCGCTTCGCGGCCACCTTCTCCCCGGTGGGGAGAAGAGCCTGGAGCCAAGCTCGGAAATCTCATCTCCCCTCGGGGAGAGGTCGACCGAGCGAAGCGGAGGTCGGGTGAGGGGAAGTCTACACGCAATAGATTGACCGGGCTTGATACGACTATGGACACGACGGCCCATGACGGCACGGTAAAGGAGCGGCTCCCCGCCTCCGCTCCTCGCCTGACGCTCTCAGGCATCTCGAAAAGTTTCCCGGGCGTGCGCGCGCTGCACAATGTCAGCCTGTCGCTCTATCCCGGACAGGTGACGGCGCTGATCGGCGAGAACGGCGCCGGCAAGTCGACGCTGGTCAAGATCATGACCGGCATCTACCAGCCCGATTCAGGCGAGATCGGCATCGACGGCCTGACCACGACGCTGCCCAGCGCGCATGCCGCCTTCGGCCACGGCATCACCGCCATCCACCAGGAGACAGTGCTGTTCGATGATCTTTCGGTCGCCGAAAACATTTTTCTCGGCCATGCGCCGCGCACCCGCTTCGGCACCATCGATTGGCGCACCATGCGCAAGAACGCCCGCGAGGTGCTGGAGACGATGCGCGCCGGCCATATCGACGCTGACGCGCGGCTGAAGGACCTCGGCATCGCCAATAAGCATCTGGTGGCGGTGGCACGCGCCATGTCGATCGACGCGCGCATCGTCATCATGGACGAGCCTACAGCGGCACTTTCGATGAAGGAGATCGAGGAGCTTTTCCTGCTGATCGAATTCCTGAAGAGCGAAGGCAAGGCGGTGCTCTTCATCAGCCACAAGTTCGACGAGATCTACCGCATCGCCGACCGCTACACCGTCTTCCGCGACGGCGAGATGGTCGGCGAAGGCCTGCTCAAGGACACCGGCCAGAACGAGATCGTGCGCATGATGGTCGGCCGCAACGTCGATCATATCTTTCCGCAGCGCGAGCCGAAGATCGGGGCGCCGGTGCTGTCGGTTTCCGGCCTGTCGCATCCGACCGAGTTCGACGACGTCGGCTTCGAATTGCGCAAGGGCGAAATCCTCGGCTTCTACGGGCTGGTCGGCGCGGGGCGCAGCGAGGTCATGCAAGCGATCGCCGGCATCACGCGCATCAGCCGGGGCACCATCTCACTCGACGGCAAGACGATCGCACCGAAATCGGCGGCGGATTCGATCGAGGCCGGCATCGTTTATGTGCCGGAAGAGCGCGGCAAGCAGGGCGTGGTGATCGGCCTGCCCATCTTCCAGAACGTGTCGCTGCCGTCGCTGAAGCGCACCTCGAAATCCGGCGTGCTGAGGCTGGCGGAAGAGTTCTCGCTCGCGCGCTCCTACACCGAGCGGCTCGACCTGCGCGCCTCATCGCTGAGCCAGGATGTCGGCACGCTTTCCGGCGGCAACCAGCAGAAAGTCGTTATCGCCAAATGGCTGGCCACAGCGCCCAAGGTGATCATTCTCGACGAGCCGACCAAGGGCATTGACATCGGCTCCAAGGCCGCCGTGCACGGCTTCATGGCCGAACTGGTCGCGCAAGGCCTGTCGGTGATCATGGTCTCGTCGGAACTGCCCGAAATCCTCGGCATGTCCGACCGCGTCGTGGTCATGCGCGAAGGCCGCATCGCGGCGACCTACGACAACAAGGGGCTCGACGCCGAGACGCTAGTTCGAACGGCGGCGGGGATCGCGGCATGAAGAGCTTCCTCAAATACCGCGAGATCTGGCTGCTTGCCGGCATCGTCGTGCTGATCGGCCTGATCTCGACGCGCTTCCCCGGCTTCGCCGTCCCCGCCAATCTGCGCCAGGTGTTCAATGACACCTCGATCCTGATGATCCTGGCGCTGGGTCAGATGGTGGTGATCCTGACGCGCTCGATCGACCTGTCGATGGCGTCCAACCTCTGCTTCACCGGCATGGTGGTGGCGATGCTCAACGCCGCGCATCCGGCGATCCCGATCCCGGTGCTGATCGTGATCGCACTTGCCATCGGACTGGCGCTTGGCGCGATCAACGGCTTCCTGGTGTGGCGGCTGAACATCCCGTCGATCGTGGTGACGCTGGGCACGCTGACGATCTATCGAGGCGCCACCTTCGTCGTCTCGGGCGGCGCCTGGGTCAATGCCGACCAGATGAGCTCGGACTTCATCAATTTCCAGCGCGCCGCCTTCCTCGGCCTGCCGGTGCTGTCCTGGATCGCGATCATCGTGATCGCGCTGTTCTTTCTGGTGATGACGCGCACGCAGATCGGCCGCTCGATTCACGCCATCGGCGTCAACCCGACCGCCTCGGTCTATGCCGGCATCGATGTCGGCCGCACCAAATTCATCGTGTTCTGCATTTCCGGCATGATCGGCGGGCTCGCCGGCTATCTGTGGATCTCGCGCTACGTCATCGCCTCAGTCGAGGTCGCCAACGGCTATGAGCTCAACATCATCGCCGCCTGCGTGATCGGCGGCATCTCGATCGCCGGCGGCATCGGCTCGGTCGGCGGCGCGGTGCTGGGTGCGCTGTTCCTTGGCATCATCTCCAACGCGCTGCCGGTCATCAACATCTCGCCTTTCTGGCAGATGGCGATTTCGGGAAGCGCCATCATCCTGGCCGTGGTGCTCAACGCGCGCGGCGAGCGCCGGCAGGGCCGGATCATCCTGAGAAAGGCGGAAGCGGCATGACCGACACCCCTGCCCCGCGCCACATCCCCGACCGGTTGGACAAGCCACTCTCCTCGGCGATCTTCTCCTGGGAGGCGCTGCTCGTCGTCATCGCGGTCCTCATCTTCGCGGTGAACAGTTTTGCTTCGCCCTACTTCCTCGATCCGTGGTCGCTGTCGGACCTGACCTTCAACTTCACCGAAAAAGGGCTGATCGCTTTAGCCATGGCGCTGCTGATCATCTCGGGCGAGATCGACCTGTCGGTCGCGGCGATCGTGGCTTTAGCTTCGACGATGATGGGCATGGCGGTGCAGGCCGGCGCGGGAACACCGGTGCTGGTGGCAATCGGCGTCCTCGTGGGACTCGGCTGCGGCGCCTGCAACGGGCTGCTTGTCACCCGGCTCGGCCTGCCTTCCATCGTCGTCACCATCGGCACGATGAGCCTGTTTCGCGGCATCGCCTTCATCATTCTCGGCGACCAGGCCTACAAAGGCTATCCGGAGAGCTTCGCCTTCTTCGGCCAGGGCTATGTCTGGTGGGTCTTCTCGTTCGAGCTGGCGCTGTTCCTCGCCGCGGCGCTCATCTACTGGTTCCTGCTGCACCGCACGAGCTTCGGCCGCCGCGTCTTCGCCATCGGCAACAACCCGGTCGCCTGCCATTTTTCCGGCGTGCGCGTCGACCGCATCAAATTCATCCTGTTTTGCCTGACCGGGCTGATGTCGGGCATAGCCTCGGTGTTGATCACCTCGCGGCTTGGCTCGACGCGGCCGTCGATCGCGCAGGGCTATGAGCTTGAGGCGATCACCATGGTGGTGCTCGGCGGCGTCTCGATCCTCGGCGGCGCCGGCAGCATCCTGGGCGTCGTGCTTGCCGCCTTCATCATGGGGCTGGTGACGTTCGGCCTCGGACTGCTCAACGTGCCCGGCATTGTCATGTCGATCTTCATCGGCCTGCTGCTGATCATCGTCATCGCCCTGCCGATCGTCTGGCGGCGGCTGCGCGAGGGGCGCTTCGCCTGATGGAGAAATACGCCTTCAAGATGAAGCTCAATCCTGGCATGAAGGCCGAGTACAAGCGCCGGCATGACGAGATCTGGCCCGAGCTGGTCGCGCTGCTGAGAGAGGCCGGCGTCTCCGACTATTCGATCCATCTCGACGAGGAGACCGATATCCTGTTCGGCGTGCTGTGGCGCCGCGACGACCACGGCATGGCCGATCTTCCGAAGCACCCGGTGATGCAGCGCTGGTGGGCGCACATGGCCGACGTCATGGAGACCAAACCCGACAACGAGCCGGTGGCGGCGCCGCTGGAAACCGTGTTCCATATGGCATGATCGTCGCCGTCATCGATATCGGCAAGACCAACGCCAAGGTGGCGCTGGTCGATCTCGCGACACTGAGCGAGATTGGGCTGCGCCGCTTCGCCAACGCGCCGGTGCGGCAGGCGCCCTACCCGCATCACGATGTCGAGGCGCTGTGGACGTTCATCCTGAACAGCCTCGCCGATCTCAACCGCGAACGGCGGATCGATGCGATCTCGATCACCGCGCATGGCGCGACCGGCGCGCTGGTCGACGACTCGGGCGAACTGGTGCTGCCTGTGCTCGACTATGAATTCGACGGCCCCGACCAGCTTAGGGCCGATTACGACGCCGTGCGTCCGCCCTTCGGCGAAACCGGCACGCCGCGACTGCCGATCGGCCTCAATCTCGGCGCACAGTTCTTCTGGCAGCAGAAACGTTTCCCGGCGGACTTCGCCACGGCCGCCGCGATGCTGATGTATCCGCAATATTGGGCGCTGCGGCTGACCGGCGTCGCCGCCAATGAGGTGAGCTCGCTCGGCTGCCACACCGATCTCTGGAATCCCTGGACGTCCGATTACTCGTCGCTGGTCGACCGGATGGACTGGCGCCGGCTGATGGCGCCGGTGCGACCGGCAAAGGATCGGCTTGGCCCGATCCTGCCGGAGCTGGCGCGGCGGACAGGGCTCGACCCGCAGACGCCCGTGTTCTGCGGACTGCACGATTCCAACGCCTCGCTGCTGCCGCACCTTTTATCCGACACACCGCCCTTCTCCGTCGTCTCGACCGGCACATGGGTGGTGTCGATGGCGGTGGGCGGCAGGAAGGTGGAGCTCGACCCGGCGCGCGACACGCTGGTCAATGTCAACGCGCTCGGCGATCCGGTGCCTTCGGCGCGCTTCATGGGTGGGCGCGAGTTCTCGCTTCTGACCGACGGCCAAAGCCAGGAATGGAGCGAAGACGATGTTGCCGCCGTTCTGGCGCGGCAGGTGCTGCTCCTGCCTGCCACTCAGCGGGGTTCGGGACCGTTTCCGCATCGCGGCGCACAGTGGGTCAATGCCGAGGACTTAAGCGCCGGCCAGCGCTTCGCCGCCATCTCGTTCTATCTGGCGCTGACGACCGCGACCTGCCTGGAATTGATCGGCGGCGACGGACCGACGACCGTCGAGGGACCTTTCGCGCAGAACCCGCTTTTCATCAGAATGCTGGCGGCAGCTACCGAGCGACCGGTCATTGCGTCAGAGACCTCGACCGGGACCAGCATCGGCGCGGCCTTGTTAGCCTCAGATCGCGTCATCGCGATGAGCAAGGGTGAGCGCTCAGAACCACCGACCGATCAGTCCTGGGGCGGATATGCTCGGGCTTGGCGCCGCTCTACTTGACAGGTTGGCTCTGCCCCTCATTGCCCTGCCGGGCATTTCTCCCCGTATAGTGACGGGGAGAAAGAGGCCGTCACCGGCGATTTCGCCAATTTTCAACGCCGCGGAAATGCGTGTCGGCATGGCCACAGCTCTCTTCTCCCCGTTCAACGGGGAGAAGGTGCCGGCAGGCGGATGAGGGGCAGCGCCGACCTCGGCAATCAAAGCCTTCAGCGCGCCGTCCCGTACAGCAATCCTTTGGGATCGATCTGCGGCTTGCGGCCGGCGACGACATCCGACAGGAACTGCCCCGAGCCGCAGGCCATGGTCCAGCCGACATGGCCGTGGCCGGTGTCGAGATAGAGATTGCGGTATTTCGCCTGGCCGATGACCGGCACCGAATTCGGCATCATCGGCCGCAGGCCGGCCCAGAGCACGGCCTTCTTCTCGTCGAAGGCGCCGGGAAAAAGATCCTTGCCGGTTTCCAGGATGGTCCGGAAATCGCCCGGCTTGAAGCTACGGTCGAAGCCGGTGAATTCGGCCGTCGAGGACATGCGAAGGCGATTGCCGAGCCTGGAATAGCCGATCAGCCGGTCCTCGTCGGCGCCGCCCATGGTCGGCCCCTTGCTCTCGTCCTCCAAGGGAATCGTCGCTGTATAGCCCTTCACCGGATAGACCGGCAGGTCGATACCGTAGCGGCGGCCGAGCAGGCCGCTTTCTGGCCCCATGGAGATGACGACGGCATCGCCGGTGACCGGTCCTGCCGAGGTCATCACCGCGCGCACCCGATCTCCCTCGATGTCGAGGCCCTCGACCGTCGTGCCGAACAGGAACTTCACGCCGAGCTTTTCGGCGGCATAGGCGGCGAGCCGGTCGGTGAATTGCTTGGAATCGCCGGTCTGGTCGATCGGCGAATAGATGCCGCCGGCGATCTTTTCCTTCACGCCGGCAAGACCAGGCTCCAGCTCGACCAGACGCTCGCGGCCGACGATCTCGATCGGCAGGCCGTGCTCGCCGAGATAGCGATAATTGTCGGTGCCGGTGTCGAGGCTTTTTTGCGAGCGGAAGAAGTAGAGAATGCCCTTCTTGCGCTCATCGTAATGGATGCCGGTTTCCTCCGACAGTTGATTGATGCAGTCGCGGGAATGGAGTGCCAATCTCAGCTTGATGTCGGTGTTGGCGCGCAGCCGCGCCACCGTGCATTCGCGCAGGAAGCGCAGGCTCCAGGCATAGAAATAGGGGTCGAGGCGCAGCCTGACCTTGATGCCAAGGTCATGGTTCCAGAGCGCGCGCAGGAAGGTCTTCAGCGCCGCAGGCGAAGCCCAGGCGGTAGCGTCGCCAGGCGACACCAGGCCGGCATTCGACTGGCTGGTGCCGCGCGCCGCCGTTTCGTGGCGCTCGATCACCATCACCTCGTGACCGTCCCTTGCCAGATAATAGGCGGCCGCCGTGCCAACCACGCCGGCGCCGAGAACCAAGACCTTCATGCCGTTCCCTCAAGCATCATCGCAGCGGCGGGCCCGCGCGCCGCCGCTGCATGAGGCTCAATACCGCGTCTATAGGCGCCCCGCGAGCCCTTGGCCCAACAGATCAGTTTCGAACGGAGTTCTTGGTCGTCAGGATCCGTTCCCAGGCCAGCGCGTCGTTGACGATCAGGTCGAGATCGTCGCGCTGCGGCGTCCAGCCGAATTCCTTGCGGGCAAGCTCGGAATTGGCGACCACGGCTGCGGCGTCGCCCGGCCGGCGGTCCCCCATGCGCACGTCGAAGTCATGGCCGAAGGCGCGGCGCACGCTGTCGATCACCTCCAGCACCGAATAGCCGTGGCTGTAGCCGCAATTGGCGACGAGACTGCCGCCGCCATCACGCAGCCGCTGCAGCGCCAACCGGTGCGCGGCGGCGAGATCGCTGACATGGATGTAGTCGCGCATGCAGGTGCCGTCCGGCGTCGCATAATCGGTGCCGAAGACCTGCATGAAGGGCCGCTTGCCGAGCGCGGTCTCGCAGGCGACCTTGATGAGATGCGTGGCGCCGGGCGTCGATTGTCCGGTCCGGCCCTTCGGATCGGCGCCGGCGACATTGAAATAGCGCAGCGCCGTATAGCGGATGTCGTGCGCCAACGCTGCATCGCGCAGCATCCATTCGCTCATCAGCTTGGAAAGGCCGTAAGGCGATTCCGGCGCAAGGCGAGCATCCTCGCGCACCGGCTCCAGCCCGGCGCCGCCATAGACGGCGGCGGTGGAGGAGAAGATGAAATGCGGCACGCCCTCGCGCACCGCCGTTTCGATCAGCGTGCGGGTCTTGCAGGTGTTGTTTTCGTAATAGCCAAGCGGGTCGGCGACCGATTCCGGCACCACGATCGAGCCGGCGAAGTGGATGATGGCGTCGACCTTGTTGTCGCGGATGATCCGGCCGACCAGATCACGATCGGCGACATCGCCGACGGTGAGCCTTGCTTCCGGGGCGACCGCCCATTCGAAACCGGTGGAAAGCCGGTCGAGCACCACGACGCTCTCGCCGGCGTCCAGCAGTTCCCAGACCATGTGGCTGCCGATATAACCGGCACCGCCTGTCACCAAAACCGTCATCATCTACCTCGCTGATCAAGATTTGTCGGAAACTGTCTCAACAGCCACCGCGCTGGAAAACCCGCCGCAAGCCCACTAGCCTCCCTATGTGTTAAGTCCGTAACAGTTCGTCGCGCCCGAGGCATCGTACTGAAACCAAGTTGCTTCAAACAGCAGGGAATAGGCCACGATCCGGCATCGTTAGGAACAGGGCACGGGCGTGGCATTTTGACCGGTTGGGCGCGGTGGACGCGGCATGGGGCAGTGATTATGATCCGGCCCAAAATTGGGAAGTCGACATGAACTATCAGCGGTTCTTCGAGGATGCGATCGACCAGCTCCACGCCGAGCGTCGCTATCGCGTTTTCGCCGACCTGGAGCGCATCGTGGGCAAGTTCCCGCGCGCCATCTGGCGTTCCAACGGCCGCGCCCAGGAAATCACCGTATGGTGTTCCAACGACTATCTCGGCATGGGCCAGAACGAGGACGTGATTGCCGCCTTCCAGAACGCGGCCGCCAAGATGGGCTCGGGCGCCGGCGGCACCCGCAACATTTCCGGCACCTCAAACCCCCTGGTCGAGCTCGAGCAGGAGCTCGCCGATCTGCATGACAAGGAGGCAGCGCTGGTCTTCACCTCCGGCTTCGTCTCCAACGAGGCCTCGATCTCGACCATTGCCAGGCTCCTGCCCAACTGCCTGATCATCTCGGACGAGCTCAACCATGCCTCGATGATCGAAGGCGTGCGGCGCTCGGGCGCGGAGAAGAAGATCTTCCGCCACAATGACGTCGCGCATCTAGAGAGCCTCTTGCAGGCCGCGGGGCGCGAGCGCGCCAAGCTGATCGTCTTCGAAAGCGTCTATTCGATGGACGGCGACATCGCGCCGATCAGAGAGATCGTCGAGCTCGCCGAACGCTACAACGCCATGACCTATATCGACGAGGTCCATGCCGTAGGCATGTACGGACCGCGCGGCGGCGGCATCACCGAACGCGAAGGCTTGGCCGACCGCATCGACATCATCGAGGGCACTTTGGCCAAGGCCTTCGGCACGCTTGGCGGCTACATCGCCGGCACCAGCGCCGTCATCGATGCGGTGCGCTCCTATGCGCCGGGCTTCATCTTCACCACCGCGCTGCCGCCGGCGATCGCCGCCGCCGCCACCACCTCGATCCGGCATCTCAAGCGCTCGCAGACCGAGCGCGACGCGCAGCAGCGCCAGGCGGCCAGAACCAAGCAGGTGCTTGCCGCGGCCGGGCTGCCGGTGATGGAATCGGCCACGCATATCGTGCCGGTGCTGGTCGGCGACCCCGAGCTTTGCAAGATGGCCAGCGACCGGCTGCTTGGCGTGCACGGCGTCTACATCCAGCCGATCAACTATCCGACGGTGCCGCGCGGCACCGAACGGCTGCGCATCACGCCGACGCCATTCCATTCGGACGCGCTGATCGCCGAGCTGCAGGACGCGTTGGTCGAGACCTGGGATGCGCTGGGCATTCCCTATGCCAGCTCCGGCCGTCCCGCCGTCGCCAAGAGCGACCGGATCATTCCGCTGCTGGTGCCGAAGTCGGGCGGCTGAAGCCGCCTTTCTCACACCGTCTTTATCCACCTCGCCAGGCGATGCGCCGCTTCCTCGAGCTGATCGAGGCGGCGGTGGAAGCATAGTCTGAGGAAGGCTTCGCCGCCGGGGCCGAAGGCGGTGCCAGGCGCCAGGCCGACATTGGCGTTGTCGACGATGTCGAAGGCGGCGGTTCGGGAATCGGTGATGCCGTCGACCCTGAAGAACAGATAGAACGCGCCCTGCGGCACGGTGAAACGCGCCTTGCCGGTCGCGCCGAGTATGTCGCAGACGAGATCGCGAGCGGCGCGTGCACGCTCCACTTGTTCGGCGATGAAGCCGTCGCCCTCGTCGAGGGCAGCGACCGCGCCGCGCTGCATGAACTGGGCGACGCCCGAGGTCGAGTACTGGATCAGGTTTTCGAACACCTGCTGCAAGGCTGGATGGGTCTTGATCCAGCCGACACGCCAACCCGTCATCGCCCAGTTCTTGGAGAGACTGTTAACGAACAGGATACGGTCGTCGGCCGTGGCGACGTCGAGGAAGGACGGCGCGCGGCCATGGCCGTAGTGGAACAGCGAATAGATCTCGTCGGCGATGATCCACAGGCCCTTTTGGCGGGCGAGATCGAGGATTGCCTGCAGCGTCTGTCTGTCGGCGGTCCAGCCGGTCGGGTTGGACGGCGTGTTGATGAACAAAAGCTTCGTGCGCGGCGTGATCGCGGAGGCGATCTTTTCGACATCGCAGGACCAGCCATTGCCGGACTGGTCGAGGGTGACCGGCACCGGAACGGCGCCCGCCACGCCGGCGGCCGCGGCGAAATTCGGCCAAGCCGGCGAGAGGTAGATCACCTCATCGCCGCTGCCGGCGATCGCGTCGATGGCCAGTTGGATGGCGTGCATGCCGGATCCGGTGACGATGAACTCCTCCTCGGCGAAGGCTTTGCCGAAGTGCCTGGCGTAGTAGCGGGCGAGCGCCTGCCTGAGCTCGGGAATGCCCTTCTGCCAAGTGTAGAACGTCTCGCCATCGGCCAGCCCTTTGGCGGCGGCATCGCTGATGAAGGAAGGCGTCGGCAGATCGCCCTCACCGGCCCAGAGCGGGATCAGCCCTTCGCGCAGGCGGCCGTGATTGACGACGGCGACGATACCGCTTTCGGGCGCGGCGCGGGCTTCGGCGCGCAAGGTCTCGATCAGGGTCATGCAAGAATCCGTCCGGTTGTTCGCGACTGCTAGCCTCTTTTACGACAGCCGCAAACAGAAAACCCCGGCCGCAAGCGGCCGGGGTTTTGGTCCAGGGCGCTGCTTGAGGAGTTATCTTTTCGCCAGCAGGTCGCGGATCTCAGTCAGAAGCTGTACGTCGGCGGGCGGCGGTGCCGCGGCAGCAGCCGGCTTCTCGCGCTCCAGCCGCCTGCGCAGATTGTTCACCGCCTTGACCATCAGGAAGATGATGAAGGCAAGAATCAGGAAGTTCAGCACGACCGTGATAAAGCTGCCATAGGCGAAGACGGCGCCTTCTTTCTTGGCATCGGCCAGCGTGGCCGAATGGACGTTCGATGACAACCCGAAGAAGTAGTTGTTGAAGTCCAGCCCGCCGAAAATCGCGCCGATGATCGGCATGATGATGTCGTTGACGAGCGAGTCGACGATCTTGCCGAAGGCGGCGCCGATGATGACGCCGACGGCCAAGTCCATCACATTGCCCTTGGAAATGAATTCCTGGAATTCTTTCAGCATTCGGCCCTCCTTGCCATGACCGGCCGTGCAGCCGCCCCGGCTCTCCGGCACCGATCCGAAGCCACAATAACAAAAACCCCCGGTTGAAAAACCGGAAAAAAGGGCGAAGACACCGGTTTGTGCTTACCTGCCTCGTCAGCCGCATATGCGCCAAAAGCCGCGATGGACTTGGGCTCCAAGCTGTGGTTGCGTCTTAACGACCGGATGAGGAAACCGGCCAGGGAGGAAGTGCGGACCGTGCAAGGCTGGTTCGTCGTCATCATCGCGATCGCCTATGTGACGCTGCTTTTCGCCATCGCCAGCGTCGGCGACCGGCGCTCGGTGGCAGCCGGGCTCGGCCGGGCGCGGCCTTTCATCTACGCGCTCAGCCTCGCCATCTACTGCACTTCCTGGACTTTCTTCGGCTCGGTCGGCCTTTCCTCCGAGCGCGGCCTCGAATTCCTCGGCATCTATACCGGTCCAGTGCTGGTCTTCGTATTCGGCTTCCCGCTGCTCAACCGCATGATCCGGCTGGCAAAAAGCGAGAAGATCACCTCGATCGCGGACTTCCTCGGCGCCCGCTACGGCAAGAGCTTCACCGTCGCGGCGATCGCGACGTTGATCGCCACCATCGGCGCGGTGCCCTATATCGCGCTGCAGCTCAAGGCGATCTCGGGTTCCGTCAGCCTGATGGTCGAGCACTATACGGGCTCGCCGCCCTCTTTCGATCCGTTTGTCAGCGATATCTCGCTGGTGGTGGCGATGTTGCTGGCGCTGTTCGCGGTGCTGTTCGGCACCCGCCATGCCGATGCCACGGAACATCAGGACGGACTGGTTCTGGCGGTGGCGGTCGAGACCGTGGTCAAGCTCGCCGCCTTTCTCGCCATCGGCCTGATGGTGATGTTCCTGATCTTCGGCGGGCCCGGCGACATGTTCGCCAGGCTTGCCGGAAACAGCCAGGTTCGCCAGGCGATGAGCTACAGCACCTCGCTCGCCACCTGGCTGGTGCTGACCGGCCTGAGCGGCTTTGCCGTGCTGATGCTGCCGCGGCAGTTCTACGTCACCATCGTCGAGAACCGCAGCGAGGCGGAACTGCGCACGGCGACCTGGGTGTTCCCGCTCTACCTCGTGGCGATCAACCTTTTCGTGCTGCCGATCGCCTTTGCCGGCCTGTCGTTGGTCGGCGACAAGACCAGCAGCGACCTCTATGTCTTGTCGCTGCCGCTGTTCAGCGGCCATGACGTGCTGGCCATGGCCGCCTTCGTCGGCGGACTGTCGGCGGCAACCGCGATGGTGATCGTCGAGAGCGTCGCGCTATCGATCATGATCTCCAACGATCTCGTCATCCCGCTGTTCGTGCGCCGCGTGCTAAAGACGAGTTCTTCGGAGAACGAGGACTGGTCGACGCTGATCCTCAATGTGCGCCGCGCCTCGATCTTCATAATGCTGTTCATCGCCTTCCTCTATTATCGCGAGAGCACCAATAGCGCGCGGCTGTCCTCGATCGGGCTGATGTCGTTTGCCGCGATTGCCCAATTCGCGCCGGCGCTGGTCGGCGGGCTGATCTGGCGCCGCGCCAACGGCCGGGGCGCAGCCCTCGGCATGGTCGCCGGCATCGCCGTCTGGGGTTACACGCTGCTCCTGCCTTCACTCGTCGGCCCGGCTTCCGACATAGTCGTCCACGGTCTGTTCGGCTTCGAGGCGCTGAGGCCGCAGGCGCTGTTCGGCACCGTCGGCGAGCCGCTGAACCATGGCGTGCTTTGGAGCCTCTCGGTCAATGCGCTGTTTTTCGTCCTCGGCTCCCTCTCCCGCGCGTCCGTGCCGCTGGAGCGCATCCAGGCGGCGATCTTCGTGCCGCGCGAGGCAGGCCCGATGCCCAGCCTGCGCCGCTTCCGCACCGCCGTCACCGTCAACGACCTGAAGGATACGATTTCACGCTATCTCGGCGTCGAGCGCACGGAGCGCTCGTTCCAATCCTTCGAGAGGGACGCGAAAGTCTCCCTGCACGGCACCGAACAGGCCAGCATGGATGTCATCCGCTTCTCTGAGCAATTGCTGGCGAGCGCCGTCGGCTCGTCCTCGGCGCGGCTGATCCTGTCGCTGCTCTTCCGCCGCAACGATCGCGACTCCAAGGATGCCTTCAAGCTGCTCGACGACGCCACCGAGGCGCTGCAGCACAATCGCGACCTTTTGCAGATCGCGCTCGACCAGATGGAGCAAGGCATCACCGTCTTCGATCGCGATTTCCGACTGATCTGCTGGAACCGGCAATACCGGCTGCTGTTCGACCTGCCGGACGAGATGGGCCAGGTCGGCGTCTCGCTCGACCGAATCCTCCATCATCTCGCCGAGCGCGGCGATATTCCCGCCGACCAGCGCGTGACGACGCTCAACCGGCTGACCAGTTTCGCTGGCCCGTGGCAGATGGAGCTGAAGACCAGCGGCCGCATCCTGGAGCTGCGCTCCAACCCGATGCCCGACGGCGGCATCGTCGCCACCTATGCCGACATCTCCGGCCGCGTCGAGCAGGACCTGGCGCTGAAGCGGGCCAATGAATCGCTGGAGCAACGGGTCAAGACCCGCACAATCGAACTCACCCGCGTCAACGAGGAACTGGCGCAGGCGCAGATGCTGGCCGAGGAGGCAAACCTCGGCAAGACGCGCTTCCTCGCCGCCGCCGGCCATGACATCCTGCAGCCGCTCAACGCCGCCCGCCTCTATTGCTCGTCGCTGATCGAGAAGGCAGGCAAGGGACCGGCCGGGAAGGCCGCCGTCAACATCGAATCCTCGCTGGAATCGGTCGAGACCATCCTCGGCGCGGTGCTCGACATCTCGCGGCTCGATGCCGGCGCCATGAAGCCCGACAATACCGCTTTCAACCTGGGCGGACTGCTCGGTCAGATCGGCAACGATTTTCGCCCGTTGGCCGCCGAAAAGAAGCTCGATCTGAAGATCATCCCATCCTCGCTCGGCGTCATGACCGACCGGAACCTGTTGCGGCGGCTAATCCAGAATCTCGTTTCCAACGCCATCAAATACACGCGCCAGGGCCGCATTCTGGTTGGGGTGCGGCGACGCGGCGAGCTGGCCGAGATCCAGGTGATCGACACTGGCATCGGCATTGCCGGCGACAAGCTCAGCACCGTCTTCCACGAGTTCACGCGCCTCGACGAGGGCGTACGCGAGGCCGAAGGCCTTGGCCTGGGGCTCTCCATCGTCGACCGCATCGCCAGGGTGCTGAGGCTCGAAATCCGCATCTACTCCAATCCCGGCAAGGGCACGCGCTTTTCCGTGATTCTGCCGGTCGCGGCGGTCGCCGCGCCGCCGCGCGAGGCCGGCAAGGCGCCGGCCCGCTCCGCCTCGACGCTTGCCGGGCTCAATGTGCTGTGCATCGACAATGACGCGCGCATCCTCGACGGCATGCGGCTGCTGCTCGAAGGCTGGGGATGCCGTGTCGAGACGGCTTCGGGATCAGGCGATCTCCTGAAGCCCGGCGCGCCGAAGCCGGACCTCGTGCTAGCAGACTATCATCTCGACGGTGGCACCGGGCTCGATGCGGTCGCCACGCTGCGCGCCGCCTACGGGCAGGACCTGCCCTGCGTGCTGGTCACCGCCGACCGCTCCAGCGAGGTGCGCGCGGCTGCCGGCCGGCTCGACATTCCGGTGATCAACAAGCCGCTGAAGCCGGCCGTGCTGCGCTCGATGATGGCGCGCGTCAGGCCGCTGGCGCCGGCCGCCGAATAGAGACAAAACACTGCTATCAGCCGCGATGCCCGAGGCTTCGGAGATAGGCGCAGAACATGTCGGCCAGCGCATCGGAATAGGCTTCGATCTCATCGGCCGTTCGCTCCTTTTCCGAGAAATCCGCCCCCACAGCGCTCAGCGTCTTGATGATCAGGTCGCCGGCCAGGGCGCGGCCGCTGTCCGGCGCGTCAGGAAGCGTCTCGCGCATGAAGGTCCCGACGGTCCGGCTCGCCGCCGCCCTCGCCTCGTCAGCCTCCGGCGCATCCCGATAGAGCGGCGCGGCGTCGTTCAGCGCGCCGCGCACCGCCGCCTCCTCGCATTCGGAGCGGATGAAGGCGTGGACCAGCGTTCTTGTCCGCTCGAGCGGTGATAGCCCGGTATTTTCGAGAATGCCGCACAAAAGCTCTGTCGTCTGGCGCCATTCGTCACTCTGCAACCTGAACAGTAGGGCCGCCTTGTTCGGGAAATACTGGTAGAGCGAACCGACGCTGACGCCCGCCCTTTCGGCAACGCGCGTGGTGGTGAAACGCTGCGCGCCTTCAGCAGCCAAAACCTGAGCAGCCGCCTCTAAAATCGCCGCGACCAGCTCCGTGGCGCGCGCCTGTTTGGGCTGTTTTCGGGTGGAAATTGAAGGGCTTGAGCGTTGGATCATGGTCGCACGCCGAAATGCGAATTGGAAACCTGAAGGATTATTCGTATTTTTGAAGCAACACAAGAACCCTGCCGGAGACAGCCATGACCACCTTGACCGCAACCCCTTTGGCACCGCTGCTCGCCCGCCTGTTCAAGGAAGCCGACGCGGCGACCAGCCCGGCGATCGCCCAGTACTCGCGCGACGAACGGACGCGCCTGCTCCACAGCAAGACCGAGTATCGCCAGTTCTACGGCAGCCTGAAGGACCTGTGGCTTGCGGTCTCGCCGGAGACCGGCACGCTGCTCTACATGCTGGCGCGCAGCACCGGCGCGCGCATCATCGTCGAATTCGGCACATCGTTCGGCATCTCGACGCTCTATCTTGCCGCGGCGCTGCGCGACAATGGCGGCGGCCGGCTGATCACGACGGAATTCGAGCCGTCGAAGGTAACGCGGGCCAAGGCCAATCTGACCGAAGGCGGCCTCATCGACCTGGTGGAGATCCGCGAGGGCGACGCGCTGGAAACGCTCAGCACCGACCTGCCCGACCGGATAGACCTCCTGCTGCTCGACGGCGCCAAGGCGCTCTATCCGGAGATACTGAGCCTGGTCGAGAGCCGGCTCAGGCCCGGCGCACTGGTCATCGCCGACAACGCCGACTTCTCGCCCGACTATCTGGAGCGGGTGCGCGCGCCAGCCGGCGGCTATATGTCGACGCCATTCGGCGACGACGTGGAGCTGTCGATGCGGCTCGGCTAAGGCCTGCTCGAAACTACCCCATGCTGCTTCTGAGGCAGCCGTAGGCGTTTACGTCAACCAACGCGCAATCCCGGCCTTCGGGCCTTTGACGCGTAGGTGACATCCATGACCTTCCTCCCATCGTCCTGGCGCGGGCTGCCGCGCCCGGCTCTGCTCGGCCTGTTCCTGTTCTTCTGCGCCGGTTTCGCCGACGGCGCGCTGGTGCCCTTCTTTCCGCTCTGGGCGAGCGGCGAGGCGAACATTCCGATCGGCGCGATCGGGCTTTTGTTTGCCTGCTATGCCGGCGGCGAATTGATCGCCGCGCCGCTGATCGGCGGCATCGCCGACCGGGTCGGCCGGCGCCCGGTGCTGATCCTGTCCTCGCTCGGCGTCGGCTGCGGCTTCGTCGCGCTGTTCTTCGCCCATGGCGTCGCCGCCACCGCGGCCGTGCTGCTTTTGACCGGCATATGCGAGTCGGTGCTCCACCCGACCATCCTCACAGCTATCGCCGATGTGACGGAACCGCCGGCGCATCCGCGCTGGTTCGGCATGGCGCGCGTCAGCTCGAGCGCCGGACAGATCCTCGGCCCGGCCTGCGGCGCGCTGCTGGCGCTTGTTTCGCTCGGCAGCGTGTTCCTGGCCGGCGGCGGCATGCTGCTCTTCGGCAGCATCGTCATGCTTGCCGCATTCGCCGAGACGCGCGGGCATGCCGCGACCGACCAGGAGGAAGCGGCGGAAGAGGAAGGCCTGTCGGCGCTGCTGCCGGCCTTCCGCGATGGTCGCCTGGCAAAGTTGCTCGCCTGGGTCGTGCTGTTCGAGATTTCCGGCAACTGGATCGAAGCGGTCATCCCGCTCTACGCGCAGGATGCCGGCACGCTCACCCCGTCCGGTGTCGGCGCGCTGTTTGCCTATGCGGCCGCCCTGACGGTCGGTTTGCAGATGCTAGTCAGCCGCTTTGCCGAGACGCGATCGGCGCTTTGGCTGGCAGCCGGCGCCGGCATCTCGACCATCGCCGCCTTTGCCCTGCTGGCGACCTCGTCGGCGATACTTTCGCTGGTCGTCGCAGTCAGCTTCTGCTCGGTGGGACAGATGCTGGTCGGGCCGCTCGTGCCGACCGCCGTCAACGCGCTCGCACCATCGCCGCGACGCGCTTGCTATATGGCCGCCTCGTCTGTGGCGGTCGACCTTAAGGACTCGCTCGGACCGTCGATCGGCACGGCGCTCTATGCGCTCGCGCCGCCCCTGCCCTGGATCGCCGGCATTCCACTGGCGGCGATCGCTTCGCTGGGCCTCGGCGCCGCGATCGGGCGAGCGCGGAATCCTTCAGGCCCGACCGAGGATGATGCCGCGTCGCAGTTGGGCTCGGCCGTCGAAAACTATCGCTGACGGGCGCAGCCATCGACCCGACGCGAAGCGACCGCATGATCGATCCGCGCTGGTCGGGTTCAGTTAGGGTGAAAAGCTTCGCCTGAGGTGCCTGCGATCAGCCGACCGGCTGCAGCGGGTCGCCGCCGATCTTCGACAGCTGGATGACCGCCTGGGTGCGGCTGTCGACGCCGAGCTTCTGCAGGATGGCCGAGACATGCGCCTTGATAGTGGCCTCGGAGACGCCGAGCTCATAGGCGATCTGCTTGTTGAGCAGGCCCTCCGCCAGCATGCCGAGCACCCGCGTCTGCTGCGGCGTCAGCGCCTGGAGCCGCTTGATCAGGTCGGAGATTTCCGGGTCGCGCTCGACGCCGAGCTCAATGCCGGCCGGCGCGGCAATGTCGCCGGCAAGCACCGCCTGCACGGCGCCGCGTATCTCATCCATGCTGGCCGATTTGGAAATAAAGCCGGAAGCGCCGAGATCGAGCGCGCGGCGGATGGTGACGGGATCGTCATGCGCCGATACCACCACCAGCGGCACCGCGGGATGGATACCGCGCAGCGAGATCAGGCCGGAGAGGCCGCTGGCGCCCGGCATCGACAGGTCGAGCAGCACCATATCGATATCTTCATTGGCAAGCACCAGCGCCTTGGCGCTCTCGAAGTCGCCGGCTTCATGGATGGCGGCAACGTCGCCGATGCCGGCAAGCGCCTCCTTCAGCGCGCCGCGAAAAAGCGGATGGTCGTCGGCAATGACGAAAGTGTGGCCCGACGGCAAATAGTCCTCCCCCGATCCCATCATCATTGTGTGCTTCTTGCGGGGACCGGAATGATTATGCGGCGGCGCGGCGCGTTTTCAAGCGACAAAGGCCGCGCGCGGGGTTTTCCCCAAGGCGGCTTTGCAATCAGGTCTTCTGCTGGTTCAGCTTGCCGTCGCCGTCTTCCTTGTCCAGGTCCTTGACGATGTCCTTGAAGGTCCGGAAGAAGCGCTCCATATAACCCATCGTCTTGTTGAAATCCTCTTCGCTGGGCAGTTGCGATTCCAGCCGGGCGGAGAGCGAATTCTCGAGCTTGGCGACGCGCGCGTCGAGCGCCTTGACCGAATTGTCCAGCCGGTCGATCTCGTCCTGGTAGGCGGCCCGCTCGTCGGCGGCCATCTGGCAGACGAGCTGGCCTGAGCGCTCCTCGCAGACAGACATGGCGCCGGTCCTTGTGTCCATGCGGACATAGCCGTTGGCCGACTTCTCCAAACGGTAGTGGTCGGTTTCCTCGGAATAGGCGGATGCGGCAACCAGCGAGCAAAGCGCCGCGGGGATCACGATGTGCTGCAGACGCATGTTGTTCCTCCATGAGCCAGTGAAGGCGGGCTATCACAGGTTTGCGCCGGAAATGGGGAAGAGTCGAGCTTCGAGCCTTCCCCGCACCTTCGGTTCGGACTATAGCGCGACAATGTCTCAGATTATCTACAAGATCGCGCCCGAGGCGCTTTGGCGCGAAGCCGAGAGGAACGGGCGCTTCGCCGGCGCGCCGATCGACATCGCCGACGGCTTCATCCATTTCTCCACCGCCGGCCAGGTTCGCGAAACGGCGGCCAGGCACTTCGCCGAGCAGACGGACCTGCTGCTGATCGCGATCGACGCGGCGAAGCTGGGTAATGCGCTGAAATACGAGGTCTCGCGCGGTGGCGCCCTGTTCCCGCATCTCTACGCCGAGCTCTACCTTGATGCGGTTCTCTGGGTGAAACCGCTGCCGCTCGGCGCCGGCGGCCACGAATTCCCGACGCTGGAGGGCGAATGAGCGTGCTCGACCGGATCGGCCAGAAGCTGCTTTTCTCCTTCGATCCGGAAACCGCGCATGGCCTGTCGATCGCGGCGCTGCGCTGCGGGCTGCCAGTCGGCGCGACGGCGCCGCGGCGCCCGACGCATGACGCGCGGCTGAAGGTCAGCCTTTGCGGCCTCGATTTTCCAAACCCGCTCGGCATGGCCGCCGGCTACGACAAGAACGCCGAAGTGCCGGACGCGCTGCTTGGGCTTGGCTTCGGCTTCGCCGAGGTCGGAACCGTCACGCCGCTGCCGCAACCCGGCAATCCGAAGCCGCGCATCTTCCGGCTGACGGCGGACGAGGCGGTGATCAACCGGCTGGGCTTCAACAATGAGGGCCATGCGGCCGCCGAAAAGCGTCTTGCCGCGCGCAAGGGGCGGCCGGGCATCGTCGGCGTCAACATCGGCGCCAACAAGGACAGCGCCGACCGCATCGCCGACTATGAGCGCGGCGTCGCCCGCTTCGCGCCCTATGCGAGCTATCTGACCGTCAACATCTCCTCGCCCAACACGCCTGGCCTGCGCAATATGCAGGCGCGCGAGCAACTCGGTGAGCTCTTGTCACGGGTGATAGCCGCCCGTGCCGCGGCCCCCGCGCAGCCGCCGATTTTCCTCAAGATCGCGCCGGACCTCGTCGAGGCGGAGCTCGAAGACATCGCCGCCGAGATCACCGAGAAGAAGATCGACGGCGTCATCGTCTCCAATACGACGCTTGCAAGGACAGGATTGCGAAGCGGCGGCGTGGCGAATGAAACCGGCGGTCTTTCAGGGAAACCATTGTTCGAGCGTTCCACCGCCGTGCTCGCCCGTATGCGCAAGCTGCTCGGCCCAAGCATTGCCCTCATCGGCGTCGGCGGGGTGGACTCCACCGAAACGGCGCTGGAGAAAATCCGCGCCGGCGCGGATCTCGTCCAGCTCTACACCGGCATGATCTATGCCGGACCGGCGCTGCCCGGGCGCATCGTCGCCGGCATGGCGCGGTTCATGGAACGCGAGCGGCTTGGCTCGATCAGGGATCTGCGCGACTCGGCTTGCGAGCGCTGGGCTTCGAAACCGATCAGCTGAAAGCCGTTCGCATTCTCAGCCGCAGGACCGTCAGCAGGCTCAGCCCCCTCACTAGCAGGAAAACATGCAGCGATGCCCAAAGGCCGCTGTTGCCGAAGGCCGGCGCCAGGGTGATGAGCACAGCGCTGAAGATGAGGAACGACAACAACATCATGTTACGCATGTCGCGCGACCAGGTGGCGCCGATGAAGACACCGTCCATCTGGAAGGCCAGCACGCCGCTCAGCGCCGTGAAGGCGGCCCAGGGCAGATAGGTGTCGGCGACCGCGCGAACCTCCGGAGACGTCGTCACCAGCGCCACCAGACTGGCGCCGGCGGTCAGCAGGATGAGCGTGGCGATACCGGCGAGGCCAAAGCCCCAGATCAGCGTCAGCCGGACTGCCTGCCGGAACGGGGCGGGCGCATGCGCGCCGATGGCTCGGCCGGCAAGCTGCTCGGCGGCGGTGGCGAAGCCGTCGAGGAAATAGCCGGCGATGAGGAAGAAATTCATCAGCACGGCGTTGGCGGCGAGCGTCACCGTGCCGAACTGCGCGCCCTGCCTGGTGAACAGCGCGAAGGCGGCAAGCAGCGAGAAGGAGCGGATCATGATGTCGCGGTTGAGCGACAGCATGCGCCGGTAGGCTGGCAAATCGAGGATGCGGCGGCGCGACGGCCGCTCCAGCCTGCGGAAGCGGCTGAGCACGATGGCAAGGCCAAGCAGCATGGCCAGGAACTCGCCAGTGACGGTCGCCCAGGCGACGCCGGCAACGCCCCAGCCGAGCTCGAGCCCGAGCAGGAAGCAGAGCAAGATGTTGATGCCGTTGAGCACCGCCTGCAGCATCAGCCCGAGCCCGCCTTCGCCGCGTCCCAGCACGTAGCCCAGTATGGCGTAGTTGATCAGCGAGAAGGGCGCGGCGAGCAGCCTGATACGGATGTAGACCGACATCGCTTCGCTAACGCGCGGCTCGGCGCCCATGAACCATTGGCCGGCGACGGCAAAGAGCGGCGCAAGGGCGGCAAGTATGACGCCGGCGACGACCGCGATCAGCACGGCGCGCCACAGCACTGCCTGCTCCTCCAGCGCATCGCCGCGCCCGAAGGCCTGGGCGACGAGGCCGGTGGTGCCGGAACGCAGAAAGTTGAAGCTGGTGAAGACGACGTCGAAGACCAGCGATCCCGCCGCCAGGCCGCCAAGCAGGGCCGCGTCGCCGAATTGGCCGACCACCGCCGTGTCGACGATGCCGAGCAGCGGCGTCGTCAGATAGGCAAGCGTCATCGGCACGGCGATCGCCAGCACTGAGCGGTTGGTGACGACGAAAGACCTGGCGCTGGCTTGTGTTACGTCCAAGGGACTGCTGCCTGTCCGATTCCGGCTTGATCGAGGACCCGATGTGCCCCAGTTTGCCGGCATCACGCAACCATATCCGCCGGGCTGCCAACCGAATTGCAAACCTGGCGCAGCCACCAATTCATGCCGCTGCAGATCGTCCATCACCCCGATTATGACGCAGGCTTCGCCGTCAACCATCGCTTTCCGATGAGCAAATATCCGCTGTTGATGGAGGCTTTGCGCTTACGCGGTCTAGCCGTGCACGGCGCGCTTTCGATGCCGGAACCGGCGCCGGCCGCACGCCTGAAGCTGGCGCACGCGTCCGACTATGTCGATCAGGTGATCGCCTGCCAGGTACCGGCGAAAATAGAGCGCGAGATCGGCTTTCCGATCGGCCCGCGCGTGTCGCTGAGAGCGCAGCTCGCCACCGCGGGTACGGTGTTGGCTGCCAGGCTGGCGCTTAAACATGGCATTGCCTGCAACGCCGCCGGCGGCAGCCATCATGCCAGGCGCGCGCAAGGCGCTGGCTTCTGCACCTTCAACGATGTCGCCGTCGCCGCGCTGGCGCTGCTGGCCGAAGGCGCCGTCGAAAACGTGCTGGTCGTCGATCTCGACGTGCATCAGGGCGACGGCACGGCCGACATTCTCAAGGACGAGCCTCGCGCCTTCACCTTTTCCATGCATGGCGAGCGCAACTACCCGGTGCGAAAGATCGCCTCCGACGTCGACGTCGCCTTGCCGGACGGGACAGGCGACGACGCCTATCTCGAACGGCTCGCCGCCATCCTGCCGGAACTCTTCGGGCAAAGGCGCTGGGACATCGTCTTCTACAATGCCGGCGTGGATGTCCATGCCGAGGACAGGCTCGGCCGGCTGGCGCTCACCGACGACGGTCTCAGCGCCCGCGAGGACATGGTCATCGGCCATTTTCGCAAGCAGGGCGTGCCGCTGTGCGGCGTCATCGGCGGCGGCTACTCGACCGACGTACCGGCGCTGGCCGCGCGCCACGCTATCCTGTTCGAGGCGGCGTCGCGATATGCGTGAGTCCGCGCCGAACTATTTCCTGTAGCTGGCGATCCTGAGCAGGATGAACACCGGCACAACGATCGCGGCGCCGAGCAGGATATAGCCCAGGAAGCGGTCGATGGCATGGAAGCCGAGATTCCACAGATCGACGAAGAACTGACGGATGCCGTAAAAGACGTCCATCGGCGACCAGCCGAAGGCATGCATGACGAGGCCGACGAGGAAGGAGACCACGAGCAGCTTCAGGAACACCCTGAGCGGCGTGTCGCCGAGAAAGCGCGTCAGTGCGGACAAGGCCATTCTCCGGTTCGAGCCGCCCGATTCGGGCGGGGCGATATCAGAGATACGCATTCCGCGGAAAGGCATCAAGCAATGGACCGCGGTTCCGCTTTGCCGATTGCTTGACGCCCTGCCATCATGATAACGAGGTGGCCGACGCGGGTATGATGTAATGGTAGCTTGTCAGCTTCCCAAGCTGAACGCGCGGGTTCGATTCCCGCTACCCGCTCCACCAGCTTGCACCGCAGGGATTTGAGTGAGGCCTCACCAAGGGGCCAAATTGCGCGTCCGATTCAGGTCGGCTGCCGGCGATCGCGGGGCGGAATTGCATCGGGTCGACCCTCAGGCCGGGCAGTTTGCGCGAGGGTGAATTCGGCTGTTTGTAAGGCGAGCGTTGGGATCTTGCACACCCATGCAAGACCCCCGTCAGCGATTCACCCGGCAGGCTCGGCTACATGGTCGCTATCGACCTAGATGATCATGCTCTAGAGCCGGAAGCCGATCCAGACGCGGCGGCGCCAGCAGCGGACATGACGCCGGCCATGGCGCCAGTAGCGCCGGCAGACCCTTCTCCAAACGTGGCGCCGGCGGCGGCGGTAGTATCGATCATGGTAGTACCGATCACGGTAATACCGACGGCGGTAGTACTGGGCTGGCTGCAGCAGATCGGCCTGGTCATCCTCCTCGTAGATGGCCGGATCCGGCTTATCCAATTCATCCAGAATTCCGTTGCCGGCGGGAATACCGGCAACGGCCTTGCTGGGTCCGGCCAGGCTTGCAAGCGCTGCCGCCCCCGCAACGCCAAGCATTCCGGTGAGAAACAACCGACGTTCCATAAAAACCTCCCGAGCTGTTGGGCACGGCAGCCCTTCCTCACCCGCAACGGGCTCCAGGGAGCGACCGATCGGTTTGAACGTGCAAGTAGCTTTCTCGTTCCATTAGCCCACCTCGCGCAAAATGAAGTCGTGCAGCATCTTGGCGGCGGGCGAGAGCGCGCGGTTCCTGACCGTGATCAGGCTGTAAGGTCGAACCTCGATGTCGAACTCGGTCTGCACGACATCGATGGCGCCGGCCAGCCCATCGCCGCCCTGGATGAACTTGGCGACCTGGATCGAGACCGGTGCGATGGCGTCGGACTGCGCCACCATCACCAAGGTGAGCAGCAGCGAAGAGGTGTTGAGGATGCGGTCGGGCAGCGGAATGTCGCGGTTCAAAAAGTTGCTTTCCATCGCCTGGCGCAGCGGCGAGCCGCCGGACTGGAACACCCAGTCATAGGCCGCGGTATCTTCCAGCCGCACCATCTTGCCGCTCGCCAGCGGGTGGCCGCGGCGCACGATGAGGCAGGCCTTCTCGACGCCGATGACGCGCGATTCGAAGAGCCGCGGATTGAGATCGTCAGGGATGCGGGCGATGATGAAGTCGTGGCGCGAGGCGATCAGCTCGCGGGCCAGCACGTTCGAGGTCTCGACCTGCATGGTGATCTCGATGCGCGGATAGATGCGGCGGATCTCACGGATCGCCGGCACGGCCAGTTCGATCGCCGGCGCCGTGACCGCGCCGAGGAATACGGAGCCGCCCTTGCCGGCCTTGAGCTCGGAAATCTCACGATCGGCCTCCCGCATCTCGAGCAGGATGGAGCGGGCGCGCCGGGCGAGCGCCTGGCCGTAGGGGGTCAGCGTCACGCCGCGCGGCAGCCGCTCGCACAACTTCACGTCGAGCACCGCTTCCATCTCGGCGATCATGCGCGAGGCGGCCGGCTGGGAGATGTTCATGACCTGGGCGGCGGCGCTCACCCGCCCGTGATCGTCCAAGGCGGCAATCATGCGCATGTGGCGAAGACTGAGCCCACTGCGCAGCAGCGTCTCGCCATCTCCCGGCAATTTCTCGTAACCACCTGAAATCGCATCGGGATCGCGCAACGCCGCCATGGTTTTCGGTCTCCTGTGCCGGTTTCTATCGATCGCTTAAGCCATACCAGTATCGATATAGCAACCAGCAAAGATCGCATTTGACAGTTATGTCAAAGCGACCCACCCTCCGCGCGTTCCGATGCGCAGGGGTCGGCGACGAGTGAAATCGTATCGATTGAAAACTGCGCCGCGGGGCCGATTGGGAGGATACCGGAGATCGATAAAGCCGACAGTGGCGCGCCAGCGCACCTGCTCGACTGCGCGGCCCGCGAAGCCCCGAGGTGTCGCGTCCATCAACCAGGGAGAGTAATCGTGAAGATCATCAAGACGCTGGCCGCCATCGCGGCCCTTGGCATTGCCGCCACGACCTATTCGGCGCACGCCGCCGACAAGGGTCTCGTCGGCGTGCTGATGCCGACCAAGACCTCGCAGCGCTGGATCAACGACGGCGACGCCGTCAAGTCCCAGCTCGAAGCGCTCGGCTACACCGTCGACCTGCAATATGCGCAGGACGACATCCCGAACCAGCTCAGCCAGCTGGAAAACGAAATCACCAAAGGCCCGAAGGCGCTGATCATCGCTTCGATCGACGGCACCACCATGGCCGACGCGCTGCAGAAGGCCAATGATGCCGGCGTCGTCACCATCGCCTATGACCGCCTGATCAAGAAGACCCCGAATGTCGACTACTACACCACCTTCGACAATTTCGGCGTCGGTGTGATCCAGGCGAACTCGCTGGTCAAGGGCCTCAAGGAGCGCTTCCCGAACACCAAGCCGTGGAACGTGGAGCTGTTCGGTGGCTCGCCGGACGACAACAACGCCTTCTTCTTCTACAACGGCGCCATGTCGGTCCTGCAGCCGCTGATCGACGACGGCTCGATCAAGATCAAGTCCGGCCAGATGGGCATGGACAAGGTCGGCACCCTGCGTTGGCTTGCCGCCACCGCCCAGGCGCGCATGGACAACCTGCTCTCGGCCAACTACTCGGACGGCAGCCGCGTCGACGGCGTTCTGTCTCCCTATGACGGCCTGTCGCGCGGCATCACCGCCTCGCTGCGCGCCGTCGGCTACGGCACGGAAGCCCAGCCTTGGCCGATCGTGACCGGCCAGGACGCCGAGACCGCCTCGGTCAAGCTGATCATCTCGGGCGAGCAGTACTCGACCGTGTTCAAGGACACCCGCGAGCTGGCCAAGGCCACCGTGCAGCTGGTCGACAAGGTGCTCTCCGGCGGCAAGCCGGACGGCCTCGACACCAAGACCTACAACAACGACGTCAAGGTCGTTCCCTCGATCCTGTTGACGCCGCATGAGGTCGACAAGTCGAACTACAAGGAACTGGTCGTCGACTCCGGCTACATCAAGGCTGAAGAGCTGAAGTAATCCGGTCTCAAAGGAAGGGGTCCTGCGCGACTGCAGGGCCCCTTTTCGTTCGCAAGCGACCCCGGTATTGTTTTTGCCGGCTACCGCAGCGCCATATGCCGCCAAGGCATGAGCGAAACTGTGGCATGTTGATTTCGCGCAAGACGCTTTCCGCGAGTGGAAGGCCTGCGCCAGGGAGCAGATCCTGATGGCCTCGACGATTTTGGAGATGCGCGACATCACCAAGACGTTCCCCGGCGTGAAGGCGTTGTCGAACGTCAATCTCAGCGTCGAGGAAGGTGAGATCCACGCCGTCGTCGGCGAGAACGGCGCCGGCAAGTCGACACTGATGAAGGTGCTGTCGGGCGTCTATCCATCCGGCACCTATGAGGGCCAGATCATCTTCCGCGGCCAGGAATGCAATTTCAAAGGCATTCACGACAGCGAGCATATCGGCATCGTCATCATCCACCAGGAGCTTGCCCTGGTGCCGATGCTGTCGATCACGGAAAACATCTTCCTTGGCAACGAGCACGCCACCTACGGCGTCATCGACTGGGACGCCAACGAGACGCGTACCGGCGCCCTTCTCAAGAAGGTCGGGCTCAAGGAAGACCCCAAGACGCTCATCACCAATATCGGCGTCGGCAAGCAGCAGCTGGTCGAGATCGCCAAGGCGCTGAGCAAGGAAGTGAAGCTCCTTATCCTCGACGAGCCGACGGCCTCGCTCAGCGAGAAGGACAGCCAGGCGCTGCTCGACCTTCTGCTCGAGTTCAAGCGCCAGGGCATGACCTCGATCCTGATCTCGCACAAGCTCAACGAGGTGAACCGCGTCGCCGACAAGGTGACGGTGATCCGCGACGGGCGCACCATCGAGACCTTGCCGAGGAAGGACATCTCGGAAGACCGCATCATCACCTCGATGGTCGGCCGCTCGCTCGACGACCGCTACCCGCCGCGCGAGCCGAAGATCGGCGACGTCATCTTCGAGGTGAAGGACTGGTCGGTTTACCACCCGATCCATGCCGAGCGGCAGGTGATCAAGAACATCAACCTCAATGTGCGCAAGGGCGAGGTTGTCGGTATCGCCGGGCTGATGGGCGCCGGCCGGACCGAATTCGCGATGAGCCTTTTCGGACGCTCCTACGGCCGGCACATCAGCGGAGAGGTGTCGCTGCACGGCAAGCCTATCGACCTCTCATCGGTGAGCAAGGCTGTGGCGAGCGGCATCGCCTATGTCACCGAAGACCGCAAGACCTACGGCCTCAACCTCATCGACCACATCAAGCACAATGTGACTTTGGCCAACCTCTCCGGCGTTTCCAGCCGCGGCGTCATCGATGACATGCGCGAGATGAGCGTCGCCAACGACTACCGCAAGAAGACCAACATCCGCGCCTCCAGCGTCTACCAGCTGACCGGCAACCTCTCGGGCGGCAACCAGCAAAAAGTCGTGCTGTCGAAATGGCTGTTCGCCGATCCGGAGGTTTTGATCCTCGACGAGCCGACCCGCGGCATTGACGTCGGCGCGAAGTACGAAATCTATACAATCATCGCGCGCCTTGCCGCCGAGGGCAAAGCGATCATCGTCATCTCGTCGGAAATGCCCGAACTGCTCGGTATCTCCGACCGTATCTATGTGATGAACGAAGGGCGTATAGTCGGCGAAATGGCTGCAAGCGACGCAAGCCAGGAAAAAATCATGCGCGCCATCGTTCGCGGAGAAGGAAAAGCATCATGAGCACAGAAAGCGCTCCCGCGCCGCAAAGCGGCCTCGCCGAGGACGTCAAGCAGCAGGGTCCGCGCGTCGCCGTCTCGGCGCTGACGACGAACCTGCGCGAATACGGCCTGATCATCGCGCTGATCGTCATCATGCTGTTCTTCCAATACACGACGTCGGGAACGCTGTTCAAACCGGTGAATCTCAGCAATCTGGTGCAGCAGAACTCGTTCATCATCGTGATGGCGCTTGGCATGCTGTTGGTGATCGTCGCCGGTTATATCGACCTCAGCGTCGGATCGGTCGCCGGCTTCATCGGCGCGCTGGCGGCGATGATGATGGTGATCTGGCCGCTTGGGATATTCTCGAATCCGCTGGTGGTCTCGATCGTGTGCCTGATCGTCGGGGCGCTCATCGGCGCTGCGCAAGGCTACTGGATCGCCTATCACAAGATACCGAGCTTCATCGTGACATTGGCGGGCATGCTGATCTTCCGCGGCATCTGCCAGGCGCTGCTCGGCGGTGGCTCCTCGGTCGGTCCGCTGCCGGACAGCTTCAAGGCGCTGAGTTCCGGCTTCATTCCGGACGTGATCGGCCCGCTGACGCTGATCCCGCCGGCGGTCAATGCCGCCGGCAAGACGATCGTCGGCAGCGGACTGACGCTGCACATGACGACGGTCGTGCTCGGCCTCATCGCGGTGCTCGCCTATGCCTATTTCGGCTTCAGGACGCGGCGCAAGCGCGAGCGTCACGGCTATGAGGCGGAGCCCTTCCCGCTGTTCGTCGTCAAGACGCTGGTGGGCAGCGCGCTGGCGCTGTTCCTGGTCTTCCAGTTCGCCAGCTACAGGGGCCTGCCGGTCGTGCTGCTGGTGATGGGCGTGCTGATCTCGCTGTTCGTCTTCGTCACCAAGCGCATGACCATCGGCCGCCGGATCTATGCCATGGGCGGCAACGCCAAGGCCGCGCAGCTTTCGGGCATCAACACCGAAAGGCTGACCCTGCTGGTCTTCATCAATATGGGCGTGCTCTCGGCGCTGGGCGGCCTGATCATCGCGGCGCGCCTCGGCCAGGCCGTGCCGGCTGCCGGTCTCGGCAGCGAGCTCGACGTCATCGCGGCCGTCTTCATCGGCGGCGCCTCGGCAATGGGCGGCGTCGGACAGGTGATCGGTGCCGTCGTCGGCGGCTTCATCATGGGCGTGATGAACAACGGCATGTCGATCATGGGCGTCAATGTCGACTGGCAGCAGGTGGTGAAAGGCCTGGTGCTGCTCGGCGCCGTCATCTTCGACGTCTACAACAAGAACAAGGCCTGAAGACCTGACTTAAGGAGGCATACGGGTTTCAGATCGCGAAGCTGCCGGCAACCCGTCGGCGCCAAGAAGTCCAGGCAAGGACCGGGCTCGCGAGCGCAATCCGGACGAAGAATTTCAACCGTGGCACGGATTTCTCCGCGCCGCGCCGGTCAAGGTTTGCCCGCGGGCAGCCAGGCAAGATGAGAGAGGGTTCAAACATGCTGATCTCCCAGATCCTCGACGACGCCGAGACGATCCGCGTCGTCGCCCGCAATGGCGGCGGCAAGACCAGGGTCATCAACGGCGCGCGCAGCGTCTATTCGCTGGCGATGGAGGCCGCGCGGACAGGCACGGGCCTCGAGGCATTGATCGAGCGCAAGGGCTATGGCGAGACGGTCGATCTCGATGCCGCCTATAAGAGGGGCAGGCTGGTCTCGCCGATCAACCATCCGGACCCGGCGCATCTGCACCTCACCGGCACGGGGCTGACGCATCTCGGTTCCGCGGCGACGCGCGATTCCATGCACAAGAAGCTCAGCGAGGGCGGCGAGGCGGAACTCACCGATTCCATGAAGATGTTCCGCATGGGCCTCGAAGGCGGCAAGCCGGCCAAGGGACAGGTCGGCGTGCAGCCGGAATGGTTCTACAAGGGCAACGGCACGATGGCGGTGGCGCCTGGCGCGCCGCTGATGTCGCCGGCCTTCGCGCAGGATGGCGGCGAGGAGCCGGAGATCGCCGGCATCTATGTCATCGGCGATGACGGCGCGCCGTTCCGCGTCGGCTTCACGCTGTCGAACGAGTTCTCCGACCACGTCACCGAACGGGTGAACTATCTGTTCCTCGCCCATTCCAAGCTGCGCAACGCTTCGTTTGGCCCCGAAATCCTGATCGGCGAGCTGCCGGCCGACATCCGTGGCGCATCGCGCATCTGGCGCGACGGCAAGCTGCTCTGGGAAAAGCCGTTCCTGTCGGGCGAAGCGAACATGTCGCACACCATCGCCAATCTCGAGCACCACCATTTCAAATATTCGGCCTTCCGCCAGCCGGGCGACGTGCATGTGCATATGTTCGGCACCGCGACGCTCTCCTTCGCCGATGGCATCAGGACCGAGGCCGGCGATATGTTCGAGATCGAGGCGCCGGATTTCGGCCTGCCGCTGCGCAATCCGCTGGAGATCGAGAAGCCGGTCAAGGTGGCGGTGAAGGCGCTGTAGCGCCGATCTCCCGGTGACTGGCAGGCCAGAGGGGCGCGAAGGAAGCTGCCTCTTCCACTTCGTCATTCTAGGGCGGAGCAAGGAGCGAAGCGACGCGCGCAGACCCTAGATCCATGCCGTGACATTGGGCGTAGACTGCTGCCGTCCAGAATAACCGTTGGCGCAGCGCCAGCTAAGATCGCAACATGACAGGCTATGTTTACATGACCGCGAGCCAGAAGGTGGCACGCTATTTCGGTGTCGCCAATGACCTTACCCACCGCATGCCCGGGCACAAGACCGGCCAAGGCTCCAGAAGATCATCCTGAATGGTTCGAGTTCTCTCGCGGAATTGGCTGGTGAGCGTTCGGCACCGTGGCGGCGCTCAGGCGTCACGGCATGGATTCTAGGGTCTGCGCGCGTCGCTTCGCTCCTTGCTCCGCCCTAGAATGACGAAGAACAGATGGGACGGCGCGTCCCCTTCCGGACATCTCCCCACTTGGACCTCACCGCGCTGCCCGAAAATGCTTGGAGAGCTTCAGGCCCTGCGCCTGATAGTTCGAGCCGAGTTCGGTGCCGTAAAGCGCCTGCGGGCGTTTCAGCATATGCTCGTAGACGAGACGGCCGACGATCTGGCCGTGGTCGAGGATAAAAGGCACCTCGTGGCTGCGCACTTCAAGCACCGCGCGGCTACCGCTGCCGCCGGCGGCGGAGTGGCCGAAGCCCGGATCGAAGAAGCCGGCATAATGGACGCGGAACTCGCCGACCAGCGGATCGAAGGGTGTCATCTCGGCGGCATAGAGCGGCGGCACGTGCACAGCTTCTCGGCTGACCAAGATATAGAATTCGTCCGGATCGAGCACCAGTTCGCCGGCGCCGCTCTTGTAGATCGGCTCCCAGAAATCGACGACATCCTGCGCGGCACGCTTGTCGACGTCGACCAGGCCGGTGTGGTGCTTGCCGCGATAGCCGACAAGGCCGTCCTTGTCGCCATCGAGATCGATGGAGAGCGCGATGCCGCCGCCTGAAATATTGGGCGGCTCGGTGGCGACCAGCATCTCGGCGCGGTGAAGGTCGCGCAGCTCATTCTCCGAGAGCACCGCGTTGCCGGTGCGGAAGCGGATCTGTGACAGCCGCGAGCCGGCGCGCACGACGATCGGGAAGGTGCGCGGGCTGACCTCGAGGTAGAGCGGCCCGCGGTAGCCGGCGGCAATCTTGTCGAACTCATGGCCGCGATCGGTCATGACGCGCGTGAAGATGTCGAGGCGGCCGGTCGAGCTCTTCGGATTGGCCGAGGCGGATACGTTCGCCGGCAGCGCCAGGCTTTCGAGCAGCGGCACGATATAGACGCAGCCGGTTTCCAGCACCGCGCCCTCGGCAAGGCTGATCTCGTGCAGCTTCAGCCGCTCGAGCTTGTCGACGACCCGATGATCCGGACCCGGCAGGAACGAGGCACGCACGCGAAACGCCTTGTCGCCGAGCCTTAGATCGAGGCTGGCCGGCTGGATCTGGTCGGCGTCCAGCGCGCGCGGCGACTTCAGCGCCTTGGCCTCGAACAGCGCTGCGATGTCCTGATCCGGAAGAATGCCTGTTTGCCGCAAAGGCTGGCTCCGTTCACAAGGCCGGGCGAGGATCTAAGCAGGCTCTTGCCGCCCGGCCGGTACAAACCTCTTAATGAAGCCGGCAATTGACGCAAGCGCGGCGCGGGTCTAAAGGGTCGTTATCCCGTGGTGATTTGGCCGGTCGGCTTGCAGCCACGTTAAATAAGTCGCTAAAGGACCGTCGAGCCGCAAGGCTATATGGACCGGTTGCGACTTCGCGGCCGGTTTTTTTGTGTCTGAAAGCAGGGCTATGAGCACCAAGAAGCGCAACTGGAAACCTCAGACGGCACTCGTGCATGGCGGAACGTTGCGTTCCGGTTTCGGCGAGACATCCGAGGCGATGTATCTCACCCAAGGCTATGTCTACGAGACGGCGCAAGCGGCGGAAGCCCGCTTCAAGGGCGAGGAGCCGGGCTTCATCTATTCGCGCTACGCCAACCCGACCGTCGACATGTTCGAAAAGCGCATGTGCGCGCTCGAAGGCGCCGAGGATGCCCGCGCCACCGCTTCCGGCATGGCCGCAGTAACCGCCGCGCTGCTCTGCAGCGCCAAAGCCGGAGATCATATCGTGGCGGCACGCGCCCTGTTTGGCTCCTGCCGCTGGGTGGTCGAGACGCTGGCGCCGCGCTACGGCATCCAGGCGACGCTGGTCGACGGCACCGACATCGCCAATTGGGAAAAGGCGGTAAGGCCGAACACCAAGCTGTTCTTCCTGGAAAGCCCGACCAACCCGACGCTGGAGGTGGTCGACATCGCCGCCGTCGCCAGGCTCGCCAATTCGATCGGCGCCAGGCTGATCGTCGACAATGTCTTCGCCACGCCGCTGCAGCAGAAGCCCTTGCTGCTCGGCGCCCATGTCGTCGTCTATTCGGCGACCAAGCATATAGATGGCCAGGGCCGCTGCCTGGGCGGCGTCATCCTGTCTGACAAGAAGTGGATCGACGAGAACCTTCACGACTATTTCCGCCACACCGGCCCGAGCCTGTCACCCTTCAACGCCTGGACGCTGCTCAAAGGCCTGGAGACGCTGCCGCTACGCGTGCGCCAGCAGACCGAGAGCGCCGGCAAGATCGCCGATTTCCTGGCCGAGCGGCCGGAGATCGCCCGCGTCATCTATCCGGGCCGCGCCGATCATCCGCAAGCGGATATCGTCAAGAAGCAAATGTCGGGAGGCTCGACGCTGATCTGCCTCGACGTCAAGGGCGGCAAGCAGGCGGCCTTTGCCTTCCAGAACGCGCTCGACATCGTGCTGATCTCGAACAATCTCGGTGACGCCAAGAGCCTGATCACCCATCCGGCGACGACGACGCACAAGAACCTGAGCGACGAGGCCCGCGCCGAGCTCGGCATCGGGCCAGGCACGCTGAGGCTCTCCGTCGGCCTGGAGGACAGCGACGATCTGCTGGAAGACGTCGAACAGGCGCTGAAGGCAGCAAAATAGAACGCTGAGAACGCCGCGGCCGGAGCCTTCCAGAGCCGCAATTCCGGACGGAAAACCGTTTCACACTTTTCCTGGAATTGCTCTAGGCGAGCTCCTCCAGCTCGGTCATCGCCTTGGTGCGGATGGTCATGGCGTTGCCGCGCCATTCGACGGCGCCGCCGAACCAGGCGCGCGCCCAGATGGCCGGCAGCAGGGCATCGCGCACGATCATCGCGGTTATGCTGCGCGGCGACAGGTACCAGCCCTTCGCAAAGGCCAGCAGCCATTCCGGCAGGTAGGCGATCGCCAGCACGCCCAAGGCCGTCGTGGGCAGGCTGACGCCGGCGCTTGCCGCCGCAATCAGCGCCAGCAGCAGCGGCACCGCAGCGCCAGTCAGGATCTCCGGCGCGAAGAACAGCGGAAAGGTAACCCGCCGCAGCCGCGCCCAGCGCGTCTGGCGCGACCAGACCTCGGCGAGCCTGCGCTGGCCGAGCGGCTGCTCGAATGGCGAGGCGACGAGGTTGACATTGAGCCCCAGGCCGTTGACCAGCTTGGTGGCCGCCGCGTCCTCGGCGACTTCGGCGGCCAAGGCCTGAATACCGCCATTGGCATCGAGCATCGGCTTGTTCCACAGCATGCTTTTGCCCTGGGCGAAGCCAAGGCCAAGCGCCTCGCCGGCATACTGCCAGCGCGCCTGCAGCGTGTTGAGGAAGGCGCATTCGACTTCGGCCCAAAACCCGTCCGGCCGCGAGCCGATCGGCGTCGAGCAGACGAGGCCGGTATCCGGCCGCCATGCCGCCATCAGGTGCTGGACATAGTCTCTCGGCATCAGCACGTTGGAATCGGCGAGGATCACCCAATCGTGTCTCGCCGCCTGCCAGCCCTTGACGCAGTTGTTGAGCTTGGGATTGGCGCTGACGCGATCGTCGCCGATCAGCAGCCGCGCAGGAATTTTGGGGTGGCGCGCGATCGCCGCATCGATCAGCTTGACCACCGGGTCTTCGGCATGCGCGACGCAGAAGATCAGCTCGTAGCGCGGCCAATCGAGCGAGAAGGCGCGCTGCAAGGTCTCCGGCGTGAACGGCTCGACGCCACGCGACGGCACGATGATGGAGACCGGCGGCCGCGCGCTGGAGGGCGGCGCGATGACATGCCGCCGCTTCAGCCGCGACGAGGCGAGCAGGATGCTGGCGAGATTGAAGGAAAGAAGCGCTGACGAAGCCAGGCCGGCTGCGATAGTCAGTTCCATCGAGATCTGGTCACCCCCGATAGAGAGTTTCACCGTTTCACGCAAACGGCGACCCACTCCATCTCCTTGTTTTCACGCAATTCCGGACGGAAGGCTACGGCGAAGGCGCCGAGCCTAACCGCTCGCGCTTTCCTGGAATTGCTTTAGGCCGCACGCGGCCGTTTCAACTGTTACAGAGCGCCCGAGTCGCCCGGCACGGTTTGTGCACACCAACATTGTCATGTGTCACCTAAATGACATTGTTTTTCGGCACCTGCACTTACAAGGCTGGCAGGATGGTCGGCGCTGCGTTTATCAAGAGCGGAGCGTGACATATTTTCCGCGGCGGCAACCGGAGTGGCCCATGTATCGCGCAGTGACGCGCAACATCGAAGTGCTGGTCAGGCCCTTCTATCTGGAGGACCGCTCCGATCCGTCCGAGAACCGCTATGTCTGGGGCTATCAGGTGACGATCGACAACCGCTCCGACGAGTTCGTGCAGCTTGTGTCGCGCTACTGGCACATCACCGACGGTCAGGGCCGGGTCGAGGAGGTGCGCGGCGCCGGCGTCGTCGGCGACCAGCCGGAACTCAATCCCGGCGACAGTTACCAGTACACCTCGGGCTGCCCGCTCTCGACGCCGTCAGGCATCATGGTCGGCCACTACACGATGCGCAACGGCCGCGGCGAGACGTTCGATATCGCCATTCCGGCTTTCTCGCTCGACATGCCAGGGACAAGGCGCACGGTGAATTAGACGTCGGCGACAGCCTCTTTCTCCCCGTTTCACGGGGAGAAATGCCCGGCAGGGCAATGAGGGGCGGCGCCGGGCTTCTGAGATTTTCCTTGAGGCGGACGACCGCGTCGCCAGCGTGTCGCTATGATCGCCAACGTTGGCGCCGCCCCTCATCCGCCCTTCGGGCACCTTCTCCCCATGGAACGGGGAGAAGGAAGAGGGCTCACTTCGCGAATTCAGCCGGGTCGAAGTCGTATTGGGTCGAGCAGAACTCGCAGGCGACATGGATGCCGCCCTCCTCGGTCGATTCCTTGATCTCCTCAGCCGAAAAGCCTTCGAGAATGCCGCGGATCTTGTCGCGCGAGCAGGAGCACTGGTCGGCGACAGGGACGCCGCGGAAAACGCGCACGCCGTGTTCGTGGAACAGCCGGTAGAGCAATCGCTCGGCGCCCACTGTCGGGTCGATCAACTCGGTCGGCTCGATCGTGCCGAGCAGCGCCAGCAACTCCTGCCAGGAATTGTCGGCCGGCTGGTCCGCAACGTCACGCGGATCGCCGTCGCCGCCGGAAATATCGGGAACGCGCATGCGCTCCGGCGATCGCGGCAGGAATTGCGCCAGGATGCCGCCGGCGCGCCACTGCTCGCGCGCGCCGGCTGGGCCGGGCGTGACCAGCTTGGCGACCGACATCTTGATATCGGTCGGGATCTGCTCCGACTGCCGGAAATAGGTGCGCGCGGCATCCTCGAGCGAGGTGCCGTCGAGCTGGACGATGCCCTGGTAGCGCTGCGTATGCGCGCCCTGGTCGATCGTCAAGGCCAAGACGCCGTCGCCGAGCAGCGTCTGCTGCGAGGTCTCGCCGGCGGCGGTCAGCGCCTGCAGCCGGTCGGCATCGAAGCGCGCATAGGCGCGCAGCGCATGCGGCGTGGTGAAATCGGCCACCAGCATGTCGACCGGACCGTCGGTGCGGGTCTGCAGAATGAACTTGCCTTCGAACTTCAGCGAAGTGCCGAGCAGCACGGTGAGCACGCAGGCTTCCGCCAGCAGGCGGGCGACCGGCTCGGGGTAATCGTGGCGGCTCAAGATAGCGTCGAGCATCGGCCCAAGCTGCACGGTGCGGCCGCGCACATCGAGCGGCGCGACCTCGTAAGGCACGACGTGATCGTCGCCGGCAAAGCCGAATTCACCGAGTTGGGGTTTATGCTCAGCCAAGGTCTGGGTTTCCAGCATGACAATACTCCGGGGCGCAGCCATGCCGCCCGGTGAGCCGCATGCGTCGAAGCGCGTTCGATTTACGTGATGGCCCGCAAATAGGCATCACATGTCCCCAGATCAAGTCGAGCCCGATCGGGCCGGAAGCGGTCAGGTCCAGCCCTTCTCACGCGCCCAGACACCAGGCCAGCACCGCCTTCTGGGCGTGCAGCCGGTTCTCGGCCTCGTCGAAGACCACCGAATGCGGGCCGTCGATCACCTCGTCGGTGACCTCCTCACCGCGATGCGCCGGCAGGCAGTGCATGAACAATGCATCGGGCTTGGCTTTCGCCATCAGCGCCGCATTGACCTGATAGGGCAGGAAGACGTTGTGGCCGCGGGCGCGATGCTCCTGGCCCATGGAGACCCAGCTGTCGGTAACGACGCAGTCGGCCTGGTCGACGGCTTCCTCGGCGGACCTGGAAAACCGGACCTTGCCGCCATTGGCTTTCGACCAGTCGACATATTTCTCGAAAGGCTCGCTGCCTTCCGGCACCGCGACATTGAGGTTGAAGCTAAACCGCGCCGAGGCCTCCAGGAGCGAATGCAGCACATTGTTGCCGTCGCCGGTCCAGGCGAAGGTCTTGCCGGACACCGGACCGCGATGCTCCTCAAAGGTCATGATGTCGGCCATGAGCTGGCAGGGATGCGTGTCGTCGGTCAGCCCGTTGATGACCGGAACGGTGGCGTTCTCGGTGAGCTCCAGCAGCCGGTCGTGCGAGGTGGTGCGGATCATGATGGCGTCGACATAGCGCGACAGCACTTTCGCCGTGTCGGCGATGGTCTCCGAACGGCCGAGCTGCATCTCGGTGCCGGTCAACATGATGGTCTCGCCGCCGAGCTGGCGCATGCCGACATCGAAGGACACGCGCGTGCGCGTCGACGGCTTGTCGAAGATCATGGCCAGCACCTTGCCATCGAGCGGTTTTGAACGCTCACCCGCCTTGAGCCTGGTCTTTCGCGCCACCGCGTCGTCAAGCATGATGCGCAGGTCGCCCGCGGAAACGGCGGACAGATCGGTGAAGTGGCGAACACTCATCGGCAGGTTCCAGAAATTATTTGGCGGCTTCGGCGGCAATCGCGTCGGTCAGGCGCTTGGCGCCGCCGCGAATGCGCTCCAGCGCCTCGCCGATCTCCTCGTCGGTGACGGTGAGCGGCGGCAGGAGGCGGATGACGTTGTCGCCCGCCGGCACGGCAAGCAGGTGCTGGTCGCGCAGCGCCATATTCACCTTGGCGTTGGGCATGGCGCATTTCAGGCCGAGCATAAGGCCGGTTCCCCTGATGCCCTCGATGACGTCGGGGAATTCATCGGCCACCGCCGCAAGGCCCTGCTTCAGAAGCAGCGCCTTGCGCTGCACGTCCTCGAGGAAGCCGCCGGCCAGCACCACGTCGAGCACGGCGTTGCCGACGGCCATCGCCAGCGGATTGCCGCCGAAGGTCGTGCCGTGCACGCCGGCCGTCATGCCGGTCGCCGCCTCGTCGGTGGCAAGGCAGGCGCCCATCGGGAAGCCGCCGCCGATGCCCTTGGCGATCGCCATCAGATCGGGCGTGACGCCTGACCATTCATGTGCGAACAGCTTGCCGGTGCGGCCGATGCCGCACTGGACCTCGTCGAAGATCAAAAGCAGGCCGTGCTTGTCGCAGAGTTGCCGCAGCCGCTTCAGCGATTGCGTCGGCACCGGGCGTATGCCGCCCTCGCCTTGCACCGGCTCGATCAGGATCGCCGCGGTCTCCGGCGTGATCGCCTTTTCAGCGGCGTCGATGTCGTCGAAAGCCACCTGGTCGAATCCCTCGACCTTCGGGCCGAAGCCTTCGAGGTATTTGTACTGGCCGCCGGCGGCGATCGTCGCCAGCGTGCGGCCGTGAAAGGCACCCTCGAAGGTGATGATGCGGAAGCGCTCGGGACGGCCCTTGACGAATTGATAGCGCCTGGCCGTCTTGATGGCGCATTCCAGTGCCTCGGCACCGGAATTGGTGAAGAACACCTTGTCTGCAAAGGTCGCCTCAGTCAGCCGCTCGCCCAGCCGGCGCTGTTCCGGGATCTCATAGAGGTTGGAGACGTGCCACAGCTTGGCGGCCTGCCCGGTGAGCGCCGCGACCAGATGCGGATGGCTGTGGCCCAGCGAATTCACCGCGATGCCGCCGGCGAAGTCGAGATATCGCTCGCCCTTGTCGGTGACCAGCCAGGTCCCCTCCCCACGGTCGAACGCCAGGGGTGCGCGGGCAAAGGTCTCGTAAAGCGCCGAACCGCTCATTATATGCGTCTCCGGAACCGGAAATCAAAAAAGCCGCCAATGCGGCGGCCTTTGCGGCTTATCATGTTTTTCGGCCATGAAGTCAACGAAAACGTCACGCAGAAGCGCGTGGCAAGCCCCTGACGCCACGCCGGTTCATAAGTAGGCCGGCAAGTTGGGGAAAACCGAAAAAACCGAATCGTGTTGCCCTGGGGACTCTTGTCACCGAGTCAGCGCATAAGGTATTTGTAGTCGAGAAATAACTAGATTTCGTGCGGCGGACCTAATCACCCGGTATATGTGGTGTTGTTTGCCCGGCGAGAGCCGGGGGCGGGAAAGGATTCTGACTGCCGTACGCCTCAGCAGGAGCGCGGTCTCATGAACTGGACTGACGAGCGGGTCGAACTTCTCAGGAAATTGTGGTCGGAGGGTCTGAGCGCCAGCCAGATCGCCGCACAGCTCGGCGGGGTGAGCCGCAACGCCGTCATCGGCAAGGTGCATCGCCTGAAGCTGTCGGGCCGCGGCCGCGCAACGGCCGCTCCGGCGCGCCAGAAGAAGGCGACGCAAGGCGCCTCGATGCAGAAATCGGTGACCCGCGCCGCGAGTGCCACGCGTCACGTGACCACCACCATCGGCGCCACCGCGCTGCAGGTGCAGTTCGACGCCGAGCCGGTCGCGCGCCACTACATCCGACCGGTCGAGAACGTGGTCGTGCCGATCTCGCGGCATCTGCAGCTCGTCGAGCTGACCGAACGCACCTGCAAATGGCCGAACGGCGATCCGCTGTCGGAAGACTTCAACTTCTGCGGCAACGACGCCGCCGAAACGGGACCCTATTGCAAGTATCATTCCCGGGTGGCGTTCCAGCCGGCAGGGGAGCGGCGCAGGGCGCGTTGAGCGAATAGCGAATAGCGAATAGCGAATAGCGAATAGCGAATAGCGAATAGCGAATAGCGAATAGAACTGGATAGAGTTTCGCGAAAAGGGCAACTTATTTCCCCTACTCGCTACTCCCTATTCGCTACTCGCTCCCTATTCCCTTACTGCCCTACTTCCCTATTTCACAGCCATCCATTCTTCTTGAACCGCCAGTACAGGAACGCGCAGATGAGCGCGATCGCCACCAGGACGGCCGGATAGCCGTATTCCATCTTCAGTTCCGGCATGTCGGAGAAGTTCATGCCGTAGATGCCGGCGAAGGCCGTGGGCACCGCCAGGATGGCGGCCCATGAGGCGAGCTTCTTGGATATTGCGGTTTCCTGGCTCTGCCCGACCAGCAGACTGGCTTCGAAAGCGAAGGCCAGAACCTCGCGCAGCGAGTCGATCTTTTCCTGCACGGTGCGGATGTGGTCGGTCACGTCGCGAAACAGCGGATGCATGGCGGCATGTATCTGCGGCAGGTCGGCGCTTGTCAGCCGACGGCAGACCTCGACCAGCGGCAGCGCCGCATTGCGCAGCCGCAGCAGATCGCGGCGCAGCATGTAAAGCCGCTCGATATCGGAACCGGTCATCGGCTTCAGAAGCACCTTGTCCTCGATCGCCTCGACCTCGTCCTCGATCTGCTCCAGCACCGGCATGTAGTTGTCGACGATGAAGTCGAGGATGGCGTAGAGGACGAAATCCTCGCCTTTGGCGAGCGAATGCGGGCAGCTCTCCCAGTGCTGGCGCACGGCGGCGTAAGAGGTCGACGGGCCGTGCCGGACGCTGACAATATAGCCGGCGCCGACGAACAGATGCGTCTCGCCGAAAGTGACACGGCCGTCGATCAATTGCGCGGTGCGGGCAACGATGAAGAGGGCGTCGCCATATTGCTCGATCTTCGGGCGCGCATGCGGATGCTCGGCATCCTCGATCGCCAAATCATGCAAGTGAAATTGCGCCTGCACCCGGAGCAGCAGGTTGCGATCGGGCTCGAGCAGGCCGATCCAGACGACATGACCGGGTTTTGCCGCCCATTCGCCGGCCTGTTCGATGGCGATGTCGGCAATGCGCTTGCCGCCCGAATAGACGCTGGATGCAATGATGCCCGACATAGGGGCCGGGGTCAGGTTTCGAACTTGTTCCATCGCAAACCTCCCGAGACTGCGACTGACAAAATCGCTGTCCCTGGAGGAGCTTATCCTAAATCAGGAAGCCATTCGAGAGGCGCCGGTTCACTTAGCCGGCACCGGGCCGGGAAGCACGACCTTGTCGGTCTTGTCGCCTTTCGGCCGGTCGGCTGGCATCTGGTCGCCCGTGACGATGTAATAGATCGTCTCGGCGATATTGGTCGCGTGGTCGCCGATGCGCTCGATGTTCTTGGCGCAGAACAGAAGATGCGTGCAGGGCGTGATGTTGCGCGGATCTTCCATCATGTAGGTCAAGAGCTCGCGGAACAGCGAGGTGTACATGGCGTCGATCTGGTCATCCCGGTCGCGCACGAGACCAATCCTCTCGACCGAGCGCGAGGCGTAGACGTCGAGCACTTCCTTGAGCTGCGTCAGCGCCAGATTGGCAAGCGCCTCGATACCGCGGAAAAGGCTATTCGGCTGGCGGCCGTCCACCGAGGCCACGCGCTTGGCGACGTTCTTGCCCAAGTCGCCGACACGCTCGATATCGGCCGAGATACGGATCGCGCCGACGATCTCGCGAAGATCCGTCGCCATCGGCTGGCGCCTGGCGATGATGATGATGGCCTTGTCGTCGATCTCGCGCTGTCCTTCGTCGAGGACGAGATCGTCCTGGATGACCTTCTGCGCGAGGCCATGGTCGACATTCACCAGGGCCGCGACCGCCTGTTCGACCATGCGCTCGGCATGGCCGCCCATCGCGGCGATGCGCTTCGACAGGAACTTCAGCTCTTCATCATAGGCACTGGCGATATGAACGGACTGCATGGATATGCCTTCCCGGCTTGTGCCGGCTGGTGCGTTCCCTCAATCCGTCGCTGATACGTGAACCGCATGACAGAAAGAAGAAAATCCCGGTTGGTAACCGATATACGATCAGCGAGCCGGCAAATGAACCGTGAACGCCGCGCCCTTGCCGACTTCCGACTTGATGGACAATCTTGCGTTATGACGGGTCAATATATGCTTGACGATCGAAAGGCCAAGCCCGGTGCCTTTCTGGGCGCGGCTGTTTTCAACATCGACGCGGTAGAAGCGCTCGGTGATGCGCGGGATGTGCTCTTCGGCAATGCCCGGACCATAATCCCTTATCGTGACGTCGAAGCCCGGCTGCTGGCCATCCTCGCCGCCGGCGACCGATACGGTGACGCGCCCGCCTGACTGGCCGTATTTGCAGGCATTCTCGAGGAGATTCTCGAAGACCTGGAACAGCTCGTCGCGATCGCCGGGGACGACAAGCGGCGCGTTGGCGAACTCCCGCTCGATGACGACGCCGTTCTCACTGGCCAGCGGCCCCAGCGAATCGATGACGCTGTCGATCGTCTGGCGAAGATCGACTTCCGTGCCCGGTCCCAGATAGGGTTTCATCTCCAACCGCGACAGTGAGAGCAGATCGTCGATCAGGCGGGCCATCCGGCCGGTCTGGTTCTGCATGATCTGCAGGAACTGGTCGCGCGCCGCCGGATCGTTGCGGGCCGGCCCGCGCAGCGTCTCGATGAAGCCGGCGATCGAGGCAAGCGGCGTGCGCAGCTCATGGCTGGCATTGGCGATGAAGTCGGCGCGCATGCGATCGATGCGACGCGTCTCGCTTTGATCCTTGAACACCAGCACGTAAAGGCCTGTAGCATGACCGACCGTGGACGCGCTGACCCGATATGTGCGTTCCACCGGCAGCTTTTCGGTGTAGTCGACCGCATCGGAAGCGACTTCCCCGGCAAGGATGCCGTCGAGCAGCGCCTGCATTTCCGGGGCGCGGAACTTGAGCGACAGCGACATACCGGGCGCCAGTCCGCCAAAGGCGGCGAAGGCGGCAGCGTTGGCGTGAACGATGGTGGCGGAATGGTCGAAGATGATCAGCGGGTCGGCGACCGCGGCGGCCAGATATTCGCCGGAGAGCCTCTGCAGCCCGCTGGCCTCGATCGCTGCCCCCGCATCGGCCGGCTGGCGTTCGGCATCTGCCGGCAGCATCGCCGCGGCCGCCAGCGCGGCCAGGGCCAGCAGCAGCACATAGGCGGATGAGCCGGCGAAAAAATAAACGGCAAGGACCGCGAGAACGCCTGCGCCAAGCAGCCAGCGGTTGCGCGCCAGCCGCCCGGCCAAGGCTTGCCCCTTGTTGTCTTGTCCCGCGCCCGTCTCTGCCATAGGCCCGCGCCACCCCGCATCCCGTTCGACCGGTCAGCCGGCTCGCTGGACCGGCCTGACGCATGGGCCCCTGGAAATCAGGATCGATTTTCGCGAAGGTTCATGCGCAAGATCAAAATGCTGCAGCGTCTTTGCGCTGCACAGGCTCCATAGCATGAGTCCGCAAACTGGAAAGGTTCGTCCGGATGAAAAAAGCCAAGGAAACGGCCGAAGCGGTGCCGGCCACGGCGCCGATCAAGATCAAGATCGGCGGCAAGGAGCGCGAGTTCGACATCGACAATCCGGTGCTGCCCGACTGGATCGAGGACAACAAGCTTACCGCAGGCGGCTATCCTTACGACAAGAAGATGAAAAGCGAGGACTACGAAAAGGAGCTCGAGGAGCTGCAGATCGAACTGGTCAAGGCGCAGGCTTGGCTGCAAGCCACCGGCAAGCGGGTGATGGCGCTTTTCGAGGGCAGAGACGCGGCCGGCAAGGGAGGCACGATCTTCGTGCTGCGGCAATATATGAACCCGCGCACGGCCCGCAACGTCGCGCTGCCCAAGCCGACGCCGACCGAGGCGGGGCAATGGTATTACCAGCGCTATGTCGACCATTTCCCGACTTCGGGCGAATTCGTCACCTTCGACCGCTCCTGGTACAACCGCGCCGGTGTCGAGCCGGTCATGGGGTTCTGCACGCCGGAGCAGCATGAGAAATTCCTCGACGAGACGCCGCATTTCGAGCGGATGATCTGCAACGAAGGTATGCATTTCTTCAAATTCTGGCTGAATATCGGCCGCGAAACGCAGCTCGAACGGTTCCATGACCGCCGCTGGTCGCCGCTGAAGAACTGGAAGTTCTCGCCGATCGACATCGCCGGCGTCGGCAAGTGGGACGACTACACCAGGGCGCGCGACCAGATGATCGAGCGCACACATAAGGAGTTCTCGCCCTGGGTCGTCGTGCGGGCCAATGACAAGCGACGCGCCCGGCTCGCGGTGATCCAGCGTATCCTGCTTTCCCTGCCTTATGACGGAAGGGACCTCGACGCCGTCGGCAAGCCCGACAAGAAGATCATCGGCGAGGGGCCGGAATTCCTGAAAGACTAGTTGTTGTTCTTCGTCTGGAACCGCTGGCCTGCCCTACCCGCGGGGTAACGCGGTTCCGGACGAGTTACAGCGCCGCGCGCCTTTCGGCTCGCGCGGCGCTGAGGTTTCATGCCGGGCGCTCAGGCGGCCAGGCGAGCAATCCGCTGCAGCCGCTTCAGCGTGGTGTCATCCTGAAGCGCCTGCTGGAACAGCGTGATCTCGTGGTCGATGCGGTCGCACAACACGTCCGTATCTCCCTTGAGCAGGCTGCGCGTCTGCAGCAATGCCGCAACAGGCTTCTTGGCCAGCTGTTTGGCCCTCGCCAGCGTTGCTTCCTCGGCACTGCCTTGCGTCACGATCTCGCCGACCAGGCCCAGCGCCTTGGCGTCTTCGACGCCCAGCGTATCGCCCAGGCAGAAGAAGCGGAACGCACCGGCATAGCCGAGCTTCTGGGGCGCCAGAATGCTGGTCGCCGCGTCCGGCACCAGGCCAAAATCGACGAACGGCACCCTGAAGGTGCTGCCCCTGGAAGCGATCACCATGTCGCAATGGAACAGGATGGTGCAGCCGACGCCGACGGCATCGCCGTCGACGCAGGCAAGGACCGGCTTGGGGAAGGTCGCCAACATGCGGAACATGTCGGTGACGGCGGCGATCAGCTCTCGGTGCTTGGTGGCGTCGAGGAACTCCGAGAAGTCCCCGCCAAGGCAGAAGCACCCGGCAAGGCCGCGCAGCATGACGACGCGGACCTCGTCGTTGACCGCCGCATCGCGCAAGGTCCTGGCAAGGCTCGCATAGGCGTGCCTGTCGAGCACTGGCCGGCCGTCATGCGAGGACACGGTGACGACCAGCGTATGACCGCGCAGTTCCGGTTCGGGATGGAAACTCATGACCGCCTCCATCACGAAGCCTGCTTGAGGCCGAGCAGACCGGGATAGCCCCGGTTCAGCACCGGCAGATGGTGGTTGCGGCGGGCCCGCACGACATCGAGCGTATGCTCGGTGAAGGTGAGCAGCGTCGCCACGACCTGCTGGTTGCCATAGGTGCGCTGGTAACCGAGCGGCGTCGCCAGGAAGTGCAGTTGCAGGGCGCGCAGCACCCACATCGGCTCGAACTCGATGATGACCTGGTTGACGTTGCGCTTCAGGCCCCATTCGACGAAGCCGGCGATCAGCTCGGTGCCGACTGTCGAAACGCCGCGTTTGCCGTCGCGAAAACCCGGAGCCACCGCGTAGCGGGTCAGTTCCCACACATTCGGCCCCGAGGGGGTCGGTCCTTCGCAGAGATCCGACAGAACATCCGTCAGAAGATGCGGGCGTGTGGTCGGCAGCATGCGCTGGTAACCAGCCAGTTCGCCGTTGCGGATGACGAGGTGGTGTTCGGCCTCGTCATGATCGAACTGGTCGATCTCGAGCTGGTCCGGACGGTCGAGATCGGTCCAACCCATCTCCTCGACGAAGATCTTGTAGCGCAAGCGATGGACCGCCTCCCAAAGATCGGGGCGTTCCATCAGTTCCTGAGTGGTAAGGGCAAAAAGCATTAGCCGTCTCCTGGGCTTAAGAGGAAGATACGGCCGTGATGTCCCTTAAAATATTACGCGAATGCGCAGGCAAGAATTTCCAGGTCGGCACGGCCGACCTAGCTAATATAGCCGCGCCTAATCGCCTCCGCGACTGCCTGTACCCGGTTGGCTGCGCCGAGTTTGCTCTTGGCGTTAAGAAGGTGTTTCTCGGAAGTGTGTTCCGAGATGCCGAGGATTTGCGAGATCTCCCATTCGGACTTGCCGACGGCGGCCCATTGCAGGCACTCCCGCTCACGCGCCGTCAATTCTATGTGATCGATGACGCTGTCGGCCTTGGTGTGCAGTTGCATCGCGCGGCCTATCGCATAGGTCGACGCGAGCGAGACCATTCCGAATTCCGCATCCGACAGTTCAACGGATTCGCCGCCCAGCGAGACCATCACGATCTGGCCGTCGAGCGTGACCAGCGGAAACGCCAGGCCGTCGCGCAGCTTGAACTCGCGGGCGTCGCCCATGACTTCGTCGCTGTTCTTGTCGATCAGGGCGTTCTTGGAAGCGTCCCGCCATTGGAACGGCGCCTGAAGCTGCTTCATGTGACTGACGACCGGGTCGTGATCGACATAATTGCGCGCTACATAGCGCTCCAGCCATTCGCCGGGCCAATCGCAAAGCATCACATGCTGTTTCTGCCGGCCGCGCGGCGTGCCCGGCTGCGGCACGGTTCCCGCCATCAGTGCGGTCAGGCCGAAGCTCGAGGTGATGCCGAGCAGCCTCTCGCAGACCGCGGCCGCGGTGCCAGCATGCTGCAACTGGTCTATGTATTCCAGAGTTCTGTCGAACAGGCCCATCGCAACATCTACCCCATGTTGCTTCTGCTTTTTCATTACCGACGGTAGATGCCCGAACCCCCCTTCGCCATCAACCCCCGCGTCGCAATCTCCTCAGCAAAACCGGCAGCTTCCCCCTTCCGGCACGCAAGGTCACTTGCAAACGTGCTAAAGCATACGCTGAATTTGGCGGCTTGAAATCAAAAACCGTTGTGCCTGCCCCCTTTTCATACGAAAAGCCAAGAAAGCTGTCTGGGCGGAGCCTTATCGTGAAATTGCGGTGGATATTTCTGGCCCTGATATCGGCACTGACCGGCGCGCTGCCCCTTGCCGGACCGACTCAGGCGGCGGAGCCGCAGGTGCCGGTGCTGTGGGACGCCAAGGAGCGGCTGCCGAAACCCGATCTCTCCGCGCTGCCGCGGCTCAGATTCCTCACCACCACCGATTTTCCGCCGTTCAACTTCCTCGATGGCGCCGGCCGCCTGTCGGGTTTCCACATCGATCTGGCGCGGGCGATCTGCGCGGAACTGGGCGTCGCCGAAAAGTGCCAGGTCCAGGCTTTGCCGTGGAACGAACTGGACGATGCTCTGCAGAAAGGCGAAGGCGAGGCGATCATCGCCGGCATCGCCGCGACACCGGACAGCCGCGAGAAATACGCCTTCTCGCGCTCCTACATGCAATTCCCGGCGCGCTTCATCATGCCCAAGGCGAAGGCCTTCGCCGAGCCGATCCTCGACAAGCTGCGAAGCAAGCGGGTCGGCGTCGTCGCCGGCTCGGCGCATGAGAAAATGCTGCGGGACTACTTCAACACCGTGCAGGTGGTGACCTTCGACACACCGGAAGACCTCTATGCCGACCTCAAGGCCGGCAAGGTCGACGCCGCCTTCGGCGATGGCATGCGCTTTGCTTTCTGGCTGGGCGGCTCGGACGCCGCCGGCTGCTGCCGCTTCGCCGGCGGTCCGTATCTGGCGCCGGAATATCTGGGCTCGGGCATGGCGATCGCCACCCGCAAGAACGACACAGCGCTTGCCGCCGCCTTTGACTACGCGCTGCAGGAAATCTCGATCAAGGGCACCTTCGCCGAGTTCTACCTGCGCTATTTCCCGGTGAGTTTTTTCTAACCGGTTATCCAGCAATTCCGAACAGAAGGCGCGGCGAAGTCGCCGAGCCTAACCGCTCACACTTTTCCTGGATTGCTTCATGTCAGCGAGCGCAAGCGCGCCTTGGCCGCGCGGGCGATCGCGGCGACGGTCAGCGTGTCGAGGTCGAGCTTGAGGCGGATGAGCTGCAGGACGCGCACTTCCTCCATGCGCATTTCGAGATCGACGGCGGCAACCTCGAAAGCAGCCGCATAAGCGGTGTCGCGCAGCCGCTCCGGCAGCGCCTCGGCGACGCGCGCCAGCACGCCTTCCAGCCCGTCCTTCTCATGCAGCGCCTTCTGACACGCCTGTGCCACTGCAACCAGCCTGTCCTGGTGGAAGTCGATGAACACCGGCCAGGAGCGGACGACGTCGCCGATCCGCTGCAGCTCGACATCGGTCATGTCGCGATCGGAGGCCGATGTGATGACCATCAGGTGGATCAGGGCTTCGTGCGGCGTCAATGAGGGCATTCAAAACTCCTGAAGGCGGCGCGCATGTCATCTTTCCAAAACCGTGACACACTTTTGGATGACATGCACTGGATGATGGGCCCGAACGTAGGAGCGCTATCGCGGCGTCGCAAGGAAAAGCGCCGCAAATCGTTGACGCTCCAGCCTGTCACGCCTAGAGACCGGTCGACAAAACCTTATCCGCCGCGAAGACGGCCATGACTGGAACTTTGACATGACGGGATCAAACATCATCGATCTCACTCCCGAGATGCTTGCCGCGGCGGCCGAGAGCAAGGCCTGGCCGTTCGAGGAAGCGAAAAAAGTCATCGCCCGCTACAAGGGCAAGGACTTTCCCGAGACCGTCCTGTTCGAGACCGGCTATGGCCCGTCCGGCCTGCCGCATATCGGCACCTTCGGCGAGGTGGCGCGCACGACCATGGTGCGGCATGCCTTCCGGGTGCTGACGCAAGACAAGGTCAAGACCAAGCTTCTGTGCTTCTCCGACGACATGGACGGCATGCGCAAGATCCCGGAGAGCGTGCCGGACCGCGCCGCGCTTGAGCCCTATCTGCATATGCCGCTTACCTCGGTGCCCAATCCGTTCGGCGGCGACTATGCGAGCTTCGCCGACCACAATAATGCGATGCTGTGCCGCTTCCTCGACACGTTCGGCTTCGACTACGAATTCGCCAGCGCAACGCAGTACTACAAGGCCGGCCGTTTCGACGAGGTGCTGCGGCGCGCCGCCGAACGCTATGACGAGATCATGGGCGTGATGCTGCCGACGCTCGGGCCGGAGCGCCAGGCGACCTACAGCCCGTTCCTGCCGATCTCGCCGAAGAGCGGCCGCGTGCTCTACGTGCCGATGATAAATGTCGACGCCAAGGCCGGCACCATCACCTTCGACGACGAAGGCACCGAGACGACGCTGCCTGTCACCGGCGGCCGTGTGAAGCTGCAGTGGAAGCCGGATTTCGGCATGCGCTGGGCGGCGCTCGGCGTCGATTTCGAGATGTTCGGCAAGGACCACCAGACCAACGCGGCGATCTACGACCGCATCTGCAACATCCTCGGCGGACGCGCGCCGGAGCATTTCGTCTACGAGCTGTTCCTCGACGAGGAAGGCCAGAAGATTTCGAAGTCGAAGGGGAACGGCCTGACCATCGACGAATGGCTGACCTACGCGCCGACGGAGAGCCTCGGTCTCTACATGTACCAGCGGCCGCGGCAGGCGAAGAAGCTCTATTTCGACGTCATCCCGAAGGCGGTGGACGAGTATTACGCATTCCTTGGCGCCTATCCGCGCCAGGACTGGAAGGAGCGGCTCGGCAATCCGGTCTGGCACATGCATGACGGCAGCCCGCCGGCCATCGACCTGCCGGTGCCCTTCGCGCTGCTGCTCAACCTGGTCAGCGCCTCCAATGCGCATGACAAGGCGGTGCTGTGGGGCTTCATCTCGCGGCATGCGCCGGGCGTGACGCCGAAGACGCATCCGGAGCTCGACCGCCTGACCGGCTACGCGATCCGCTATTTCGACGACTTCGTGAAGCCGACCAAGGTCTACCGCGCCGCCGACGAGGTGGAGCGCGAGGCGCTGGCCAAGCTCTCCGACGCGCTCGGCGCGCTGCCGCAGGGCGCCGATGGCGAAGCGATCCAGAACGCCGCGCTCAATGTCGCGCGCAAAATCGAGCGCTACCAGGATCATTCCAAGCAGAGCCCGGAAGGCGGCCCCGGCGTGTCGGTCGCCTTCTTCCAGATGATCTACCAGGTGCTGATCGGCCAGGAACGCGGGCCGCGCTTTGGTTCCTTCGCAGCGCTTTACGGCATCGCCGAAACACGCGCGCTCATTGAGCGGGCGCTGGCTGGTCAACTGGCGGCGTAACCGCGCCGCCATCAGCCGGCAGGATCGAATCCGGCGCGACCGGCGCCGGCCCTGACGCGGCCGGCAGTGCCGGCAGACCGTCAAGTTTTGGCGCTGGGCCGAAAATACCCTTCTTTGCGGCGCGGGCCTTGTTCCCGGCCTCGACATAGGGACCGCCTTGCGCCGCGCGCGCCCAGCCATTCTCGACCAACCACTGGCCGATGTCCTGGTTGCCGATATGGCATTCGGCGGTAATGATGTCGCGACCGCCGTCCGGCGGCACCGTGCAGGCGACCGCACGGCCACGCAGGAAGGCGCGGAAGGCCGTTCTGGCGCGCGTGCCGCAGGCCCAGCTCTTGCCCGCGTCGCTACAGGTTTCGTCGGCCTTGACGACATCCACGCCGGACACGGCGACCGCGTAGCCCTTCGACTCGATGAGCCCGGCGGCGGTGGCGACCGGCTGGAACAATTTTGTGCCATTCCAATCGCCTGGCATCTTCGTTTTGGGCGGCTTGGGCGGCCCGGCCAGCGCCAGATCGCTGAGCGGCGCGCGCGGTTCCACCCGTTCGAGTTCCTGGTCCGACAGGTCCGGCGGCGCCACGACGTCGGGATCGATGGCCCTCGAACGAGCGGCGGGCTTCGGTGGCTGCGGAGCGGGCGGCGCCGGAATGGCCGCAGTGGCCGGCTCTTGCGCGGCATCAGAAGCGGAAGGGGTGTCGCCGCCGGTTGGAAGCGCATCGGCAACGGGATCGATCTGATCGACCGTGACGGCGCTTTCGTGACCCTTGACCGTCCGTCCGCCGGCAACAACGAGAGCCGCCATCACGGGAAGTGCCAGAATCGTCAGGGCTGTTTGAAGAAGCCGCACCGGTCCGGGGCCCTACTGGCTCGCCCAGACGATGCGCGCCATCCATTCGATATCGCGCGTCGCGATGTCGCGGTCCGGATGGGCGGGGTTGAGCGAAACCAGCACGATCGATTTCACCGTTTGCCGGTCGAGCACCTTGGCCATTACCTCGCCAGCGGTTGTCTTGACGACGACACGGTCGCCCTTGCGCGTCGGCGCGCCCGGTTCGACGATCAGAACATCGCCGTTGCGGTAGAGCGGCAACATGGAATCGCCCTGCACCTGCAGCGCGTAGGACGTCTCGGTCGCCCGCGCCGGCAGCTCGACCAGATCCCAGCCCTGCCCCGCCGGATAGCCGGCATCGTCGAAGAAGCCTCCCGCGCCGGCCTGGGCGAAACCAAGCAGCGGGACGGCGCTGCGCTGTTGGGCTATGGAGGCGCCGCCGCGCCCTTCGACCAGTCCGGTGAATTCCTCGAGCGACGCGCCGGTGGCCTCGATGATCTTGGCCAGCGATTCGGTCGAGGGCCAGCGCGGCCGGCCATCGGACGACAGGCGCTTCGACTTGTTGAAGGCCGTCGAATCGAGGCCCGCGCGCCGGGCAAGACCGGAAGCCGATAGCGAATAGCGCTCGGCGAGAGCGTCAATGGCGGCCCATACGCGGTCGTGTGAGAGCACGCGCGCTCTCCTTCAAACAGGAAAAAATGCCTCAAGCCTGTCTAGCGCGCGACCACACCATTGTCCACCGGTAGCGGCGGACCGGGATGGAAAGTGATACGCAGGCACAGATGTGCGTGGTTCCGCACACTAATCGAGCCGGCTTTCGTCGCCGACCCTGTAGGGGCCACGGCTCGACGCCGTGGCCATGGTGCGGGCCATTCGCCCCCAGACATACATCTTGGGTTGATCAGGCCGCCTCTCGGACCTCGCCCTTCCGGTAAGGGTCGAAGCGCTCGTAGAAGGTCTCGCCCTTCTCGGCCATGTCGAGCAGAAGCTTCGGCGCCTTGAACTCGGCGCCATACTTCTTCTGCAGCCCCTTGGCGATCTTGACGAAACGCTTGGCGCCGATGCCGTCGATGTAAGATAGCGCGCCGCCGGTAAAGGGAGCGAAGCCGAAAGCGAGGATCGAGCCGACGTCCGCCTCGCGCGGATCGGTGACAATGCCTTCTTCCATCACCCGCGCCGCTTCCAGCGCGATGGTCACCAAGAGGCGCTGCTTCAGCTCCTCATAGTCGACCTTTTCGGGCTTCAGCTGCGGATAGAGATCCTTCAGGCCTGGCCACAGCTTCTTCTTCGCCGGCTTCGCCGGATAGTCATAGAAACCCTTGCCGTTCTTGCGGCCGAAGCGGCCATGGGTGTCGACCATGGTGTTGATCAGCGCCATCTGCTTCGGATCGACGGCCTTGTCGCCGAGATCCCTGATGGTCTGCTTCATGATCTTCTGGGCAAGGTCGACGGCCGTCTCGTCGGTCAGCGCCAGCGGGCCGACCGGCATGCCGGCGGCCTTGGCGGCGTTCTCGATCATCGGTGCAGGCACACCTTCGATCAGCATCTTATAGGCTTCCGACATATAGCGCAGCACGCAGCGGTTGACGTAGAAGCCGCGCGTATCGTTGACGACGATCGGCGTCTTCGTGATGGCGCGCACGAAGTCGAAGGCGACGGCCAAGGCCTTGTCGCCCGTCTTCTTGCCGAGGATGATCTCGACCAGCATCATCTTGTCGACCGGCGAGAAGAAGTGGATGCCGATGAAGTTCTTCGGCCGCGCCGAATTCTTCGCCAGCGCGGTGATCGGTATGGTGGACGTGTTGGAAGCGAAGATCGCCGACGATTTCAGCACCGCTTCGGCCTTCTCCGTGGCTTCCTTTTTGACGCTCGAATCCTCGAAGACCGCCTCGACGACCAGATCGCAGCCGGCAAGGTCGGCATAGTCCGCCGTCGGGGTGATCAGCGACAAAAGCTTGTCCTTGTCCTCGGGTTTGGCACGGCCCTTCTTGACCTGATCGGCCATCAGGCCGTCGGAATGCGCCTTGCCCTTCTCGGCCGACGGCAGATCGCGGTCGAGCAGCACCACGGGAATGCCGGCTCGTGCGGTGACATAGGCGATGCCGGCGCCCATGAAGCCGGCGCCGAGAATGCCGATCTTCTTGAACTTGGTCTCCGGCACGCCGGTCGGCCGGCGCGCGCCCTTGTTCAGTTCCTGCAGCGAGACGAACAGCGAGCGGATCATGGCCGCAGCTTCCTTCGACTGCATGATCTCGGTGAAATAGCGCTGCTCGATCCTGAGCGCCGTGTCGAACGGCACCAGCAGGCCTTCATAGACGCATTTCAGGATCGCGGCCGCGGCTGGATAGTTGCCATAGGTTTCGCGACGCAGGATGGCGATCGCCGGCGGCCAGAGATTGGCGCCGGCCGCCGAATAGATCGGACCGCCCGGCAGCTTGAAGCCCTTCTCGTCCCACGGCGCGACCGGCTTCAGGCCGTTCCGGATCATCGCCTTGGCGGTCTCGACCAGTTTCGAAGGCTCGGCGATCTCGTGGATCAGGCCCATCGCCTTCGCCTTTTGCGGCGTCAGGTTCTGCCCGGTGGTCAGCATCTGCAGCGCCTGCTGCTGGTCGGTCAGCCGCGGCACGCGCTGGGTGCCGCCGGCACCGGGGAAGATGCCGATCTTCACTTCGGGCAGCGCCATCTTCACCTTGTCGGAATCGGCGGCGATGCGGCCATGGCAGGCGAGCGACATCTCGAAAGCGCCGCCCATGCAGGTGCCGTTGATCGCCGACACAAACGGCTTGCCGCAGGTCTCGATCTTGCGGAACAGGCCGGTCATATAGCCGGCATTGTCGAACAGCGCCTTGGTCGCCTTGTCGAGGTCCTTCTCCTTGTCGACGGCAAAGGTCGCCAGCATCTTCTGCAGCATGGTGATATCGGCGCCGCCGGAGAAAGAGTCCTTGCCGGAGGTGATGACCGCGCCCTTGATGGCGGCATCGCCGGCCACCTGATCGACTATGGCGTTCAACTCGCGCATCACCTCCTCGGTGAAGACGTTCATCGAACGGTCCGGCATGTCCCAGGTGATCAGCGCTATGCCGTCGGCGTCCACGTCGAGGGTGAAATTGGTGTAGCTCATCTCTTCTCTCCCCGTCAGACGCGTTCGATGATGGTGGCGGTGCCCATGCCCGCGCCGATGCAGAGCGTGACCAGCGCGGTGTTGAGGTCGCGGCGCTCCAACTCGTCCAGCACCGTGCCCAGGATCATGGCGCCGGTGGCGCCGAGCGGATGGCCCATCGCGATCGCGCCGCCATTGACGTTGATCTGGTCGTGCGGGATGTCGAAGGCCTGCATGTAGCGCAGCACGACGGAGGCGAAGGCCTCGTTGAGCTCGAACAGGTCGATGTCCGACTGCTTCATCTTGGCGCGCTTCAGGAGCTTCTCGGTGACGTCGACCGGACCGGTCAGCATCAGCACCGGTTCCGAGCCGATATTGGCGAAGGCGCGGATGCGCGCGCGCGGCTTCAGTCTCATCGCCTTGCCGGCCTTCTTGGAACCGAGCAGAACGGCGGCGGCGCCATCGACGATGCCCGAGGAATTGCCGGCATGGTGGACGTGGTTGACCTCCTCTACCTCGGGATGCTTCTGCACGGCGACCGCGTCGAAGCCGCCCATCTCGCCGGGCATGACGAAGGACGGGTTGAGCGAAGCCAGCGACTGCATGTCGGTCGTGGGCCGCATGTGCTCGTCATGATCGAGGATGGTGAGACCATTCTGGTCCTTGATCGGGATCACCGAATTCTTGAAACGGCCCTCGCCCCAGGCCTTGGCGGCGCGCTTCTGGCTCTCGACGGCGTAGGCATCGACGTCATCGCGGGAAAACCCGTATTTGGTGGCGATCAGGTCGGCCGAGATGCCTTGCGGCACGAACCAGCCGGGCAGGCCGACGGAGGGGTCCATGAACCAGGCGCCGCCCGACATGCCCATGCCGACGCGCGACATGGATTCGACGCCGCCGGCAATCACGATCTCGTCCGCCCCTTGCGCGATTTTGGCGGCGCCGAAATTGATGGCGTCGAGACCCGAGGCGCAGAAGCGCGAGATCTGCATGCCGGGTGCCTTGGTGTCGTAGCCGGCCTCGAAGGCGGCGGCGCGCGGAATGACGGAGCCCGCCTCGCCGACCGGATCGACGCAACCGAAGATGATGTCGTCGACATTGCCGGTGTCGAGCCCATTGCGGTCGCGCAGCGCCTCGAGCGTCCTGGCGGCGAGCCGCACCGCCGGCACCTCGTGCAGCGCGCCATCCTTCTTGCCCTTGCCGCGCGGCGTGCGCACGGCGTCATAGACGTAAGCCTCAGTCATTTTCGTGCTCCTTGGCTTTGCCGGCCGCCGCGCTCAGAGAGAGCGCCCGATCAGCAATTTCATGATTTCGTTGGTGCCGCCGTAGATGCGCTGGACGCGTGCATCGCGGTACATGCGGGCGATCGGATATTCATTCATGTAGCCATAGCCGCCGTGCAGTTGAAGGCATTCGTCGACGACTTTGCCCTGCAGGTCGGACAGCCAGTATTTGGCCATCGAGGCGGTCACCGGGTCGAGACCGCCGTCGATGTGGCGGGCGACGCAGTCATTGTAGAAGACGCGGCCGATCGTGGCCTCGGTCTTCAATTCGGCCAGCTTGAACTGGGTGTTCTGGAACTCGATGACCGCCTTGCCGAAGGCCTTGCGTTCCTTGACGTAGTCGATGGTCAGCGCCAGCGCCCGCTCGATCATGGCGATCGCCCCGGTGCCGATCTGGAGCCGCTCCTGCGGCAATTGCTGCATCAGCTGGACGAAGCCCTTGCCTTCCTCGTCGCCGAGCAGGTTGGAGGTCGGCACGCGCACGTCGTTGAAGAACAGCTCGGACGTGTCGTTCGACTTCAGCCCGATCTTGTCGAGATTGCGGCCGCGCTCGAAGCCCTCCACCTCATCGGTCTCGACGACGATCAGCGACGTGCCCTTGGCGCCCTTGTCCGGATCTGTCTTGGTGACGACGATGATCAGGTTAGCGAGCTGGCCATTGGTGATGAAGGTCTTCGAGCCGCTGATCTTGTAATGGTTGCCGTCCTTCTCGGCGCGGGTCTTGACGCCCTGCAGGTCGGAGCCGGCGCCGGGTTCGGTCATGGCGATGGCGCCGATCAGCTCGCCGGTCGCGAGCTTGGGCAACCATTTCTGTTTCTGCTCTTCGGAACCGTAATGCAGGATGTAGGGTGCTACGATCGAATTGTGCAGGCCGATGCCGAAGCCGTCGACGCCGACATGGCCGATCGCCTCGATGATGGCGCTCTCATGCGCGAAGGTGCCGCCCGAGCCGCCGTATTGCTCCGGCATGGAAGCGCAGAGCAGGCCGGCCGCTCCCGCCTTCAGCCAGCTCTCGCGGTCGAACATCTCGTTCTTCTCGAACTCGTCGTAACGCGGCGCGATCTCCTCGGCCATGAAGCGCGATGCCATATCGTAGAGCATGCCGACCTCGTCCGCCGCCCAGGCGGGCTTTGGAAGACCAAGAATTTCGGCTGGATTTGTCGCCACGATTTCCTCCGCGTTCCGACACTTGTGGGCCGGCGGTGCCGGCCCGCCAAACCTAGAACGCTTCCGCCGGCAGCGCCATTAGCGTGTCCGCGCCACTCGTTATGCGGGCGAGACGCGCCGCCGTTTCCGGCATGACGCGCTCCATGAAGAAGCGCGCGGTCGTGAGCTTGGCGTCGTAGAACGCGCCAGCACCGTTGGCGCCGTCCGCGAGCTTCGCCTCAGCGGATTTCGCCATTTGCGCCCACATGTAGCCCAGCGCCACCAGGCCGAAGAGATGCATGTAGTCGCTCGAGGCCGCACCGGCATTGTCGGGCTTGGCCATGGCGTTCTGCACCAGCCACATGGTGGCCGCCTGCAGGTCGTTGAGGCCCTTCTTCAGCGCCTTGGTGAAGGGCGCCATCTTCTCGTCGGCGCGGTTTTCCTCGCAGAACTCGCCGACTTCCTTGAAGAAGGCCTGCACGGCGCGACCGCCATTCTGCGCCAGCTTGCGGCCGACGAGGTCGAGCGCCTGGATGCCGTTGGCGCCTTCATAGATCATGGCGATGCGGGCGTCGCGCACGAACTGGCTCATGCCGTGTTCTTCGATGTAGCCGTGGCCGCCGAACACCTGCTGCGCCATGACCGCATGGTCGAAACCCTTGTCGGTGAGCACGCCCTTGACCACCGGGGTCATCAGGCCGGTGTAGTCGTCGGCCGCCTGGCGGTCCTTGTCGTCACCGGAACGGTGCGCAACGTCGGACTTGATCGCCGTCCACAGCGCCAGCGCGCGGCCGGCCTCGTTGAAGGCCTTCATGGTCATCAGCGAGCGGCGGATGTCGGGATGGACGATGATCGGGTCGGCCTTCTTGTCCAGCGCCTTGGCGCCCGACAGCGAGCGGCCCTGCAGGCGGTCCTTGGCGTAGGAGACGGCGTTCTGGTAGGCGATCTCGGAGACCGAAAGCCCCTGCAGGCCGACGCCGAGTCGGGCCTCGTTCATCATCGTGAACATGGCCTTCAAGCCGCCGTTCAATTCGCCGAGCAGCGTGCCCTCCGCCTCGTCATAATTCATGACGCAGGTCGAGTTGCCATGGATGCCCATCTTCTCCTCGATCGAGCCGCAGGAGACGGTGTTCCTCTCACCGGGATTGCCCGAGGCATCGAGCTTGAACTTCGGCACGATGAACAGCGAGATGCCCTTGACGCCTTCCGGCGCGCCTTCGGCGCGGGCAAGCACCAGGTGGACGATGTTGTCCGCCATGTCGTGCTCGCCGGCGGAGATGAAGATCTTCTGGCCGGAGATTCTGTAGCTGCCGTCGCCGTTGGGAACGGCCTTGGTGCGCAGCAGGCCAAGGTCGGTGCCGCAATGCGGCTCGGTCAGGTTCATGGTACCGGTCCAGGTGCCCTCGATCAGCCTGGGCAGCCATGTCGCCTTCTGCTCCTCCGTGCCGTGGGTGACGATCGCCGCGATCGCGCCTTGCGTCAGGCCGGGATACATCATCAGCGCCATGTTGGCGGAAACCATATATTCGGAAACAGCCTGGTGCACCGTGTAGGGCAGGCCTTGGCCGCCGAACTCGACGGGTGCCGCAAGCCCCATCCAGCCGCCTTCGCGATACTGGTCGTAGGCGTCCTTGAAACCCTTCGGCGTCGTTACCGAGCCGTCGTCATGGCGCACGCAGCCTTCCATGTCGCCGACGCGGTTCAGCGGATGCATGACGTTTTCGGCCAGCTTGGCACCCTCGGCGAGGATCGCCTCGAGCACGTCGGGCGTCGCATCCGAGAAGCCCGGAAGATTGGAATAGCGCTGATAGCCAAGCACATCGTTGAGCACGAACAGCGTGTCCTGGATCGGCGCCCTGTAGATCGTCATGCCTTCCTCCGCCCTTACGGTCCCGGCCCGACCAGCAAGTCGCCTGTCCACATCCTGGACAGGAGGCCGGGCAAATGTCGATGCTGCGATAGCAAATATTGACGTTTGCGTAAACGTCAACTTCGTCGCAGTCAAAAATTTTGTGAGTGGTCAGGCATCCTGGCGACAAAAAAGCCGCGCGGCTATGGCCACGCGGCTTTCAGTTTTTGGATTGTCGCCGTTGAACGCGTGCGTTCAGCCGGCGGCGCTGGCCTGCGGCGCCGCGGTGCGCTCGACGAGCATCTGGCGCACGACGGACATCGAGTTGCTCAACTCGCCGATGGCGTCGTCGATCAGCGCGCGCTGCTTCTGCAGGCGGGCGAGTTGCTTCTCCGACTTGTCGAGGGCCAGCCGCAACTGCCTGGTGTTGGTGCCGGTCGGATCGTAGAGATCCATCATCTGCTTGACATCGCGCAGCGAGAACCCGACCTTGCGGCCGAGCAGGATCAGCTTCAGGCGAGCCTTGTCGCGGCGCGTATAGAGACGGGTCGAGCCGTCGCGATGCGGATTGAGCAGGCCCTTGTCTTCATAGAAACGCAGCGTGCGCAGCGTCACACCGTATTTCTTGGCCATCTCGCCGATGCGGACGAATTCCTCGCCGGCTTCGACCGGGATGTCATTGGTATTGGCCGCGGCTTCGCCGGGCGAAACAAGTTTCATGGTCACTGGCTTTCCCCTGGCGGCGTCGCGGTCGCGGACCAAGCGTCGCCTGAATGGAAGCAGGGGCGTGCTTCCAATCGTGGTTGCAACAAGTCAATCGCAAGAGGCACGGTTCGCACCTTTTACGTTTACGTCAATTCTATATCGATAGCCGCAAGGTGACGCAAGGGCGTTGTCGAAACGGAGCTTTATGCCGCACCCCGCCAGGCGGCTGACGATTATGCGCGGCTTCTTAAGCTTGGTTAACGCCTTGTTTACCACGTTGGGCGAAATGTGCGCATGTCGGTCACCCGTGTTTATCCTGTAGAGAATTTTTCACGGTTTTCGAAGCGTGGGTGAAAACCCGGGAAGCCCGTCTTCCTCCGCAGCAAAACCGCTCGGCTCGCTTCGTTTCCGGCAGGCTAATGGGAGACCGGCCTCCGGCCGGCCATTCTGAACACGGGCGCATCGATGAACAGCAAGCGGTCCTATCTCGATACACTCAATGCCGGCAGGCAACGCCGGCCGCACGCCTCGCTCGAAGAACTGAACCGCTCGCTCGAAACCCTGGAGCAGCGGCTGGACCGCACGCGCGCCGACATGCCCGATCGCCCCGACCTGCGGCGGCCGCCAGTCGAGCCGCGTTATCCAAGCACGCAGCCTTACGGCCAGCCGCGGTGGTACGAAGACACCTATGCCGCGCAAAGACCCCTGGACCGGCCGCAGCAGAACCCGGCGACGCAGAATCCTGGCTCACAGTATCAGCGGCCGCAACCGCGCGCGCCGCAAAATCCGGCGCCCGCCGCGCCCGCCTTCGACCAGGGCTATCAGGCGATCGCGCGTGACATCGACCGGGTGCGCGGCCAGGAAGACAGCGTCGCCATGGTCGGCAAGATCGCCGTCGAATTGCGCGGGCTGCGCGAGGAATTGCGCCACCAGATGACCGCCGGCCTGCAGCGCGAATTCGAGGCGTTTCGCCAGGACATCGACCGCGCTATGCAGCGCGGCGCCAACGGCCTGCCGGATAAGAGCAGCGCCGAGCTCGGTCTCGAATTCGAGCGGCTTTCGGGCGCCATCCAGACACTGGCCGAAAAGAGCGACGACCGCAGCGTCAACCTGCTGCGGCTGGAACTGGAACAGGTGAAGGGCGCGCTGGACACGCTGGCACGCGAGGAAAGCGTGCAGAAGGTCGACCGCCGCTGGGACGATTTCGACCGCCGCTGGAGCGCCTTCGAAGACCGCGTCGACGCTGATCAGCGCAAGCGCGCGGAAGGCCCGAGCCTTTCGGTGCTGACCGACCGGCTCGAACAGATCAGCAGCGCCGTCAACAACCTGCCGGAATCGCTTTCGCTGCGCTCGCTGGAGGAAAAGGTGCGCACGCTTGCCGGCGCGGTCGACCGTTTCGCCAGCCAGCAGACTATGCGCGGCGGCGAGACGCTGGCCATGATCGACGAGCGGCTGGACGAGATTTCCCGCGCCATCGTCGCCTCGACGGTGGCCGCGCAGGCCAATGCCTTCGACCCCGAGACCTTCGGCCGGATCGAGAAGCGCATGGCCTCCCTGGCGGCGCAGATCGAAGAGGTTGCGCAGTCGCGGCCCGGCGCGGAAGTCATTGATCACCTCAACCTTCTTACCAGCCGTGTGGATCAGTTGGCCGGCAGGGCAGACCTGCCCGAGCAGGCCATGGAGCGGCTCGGCAAGCAGATTGCCTTGATCACCGACAAGATGGACCGCGTGCAGGCCATGCCCGACGCCGATCATATCTTCCAAGGCCTGGAACAGCGCTTCGAGGCACTGTCCATGTTAATCGAGCGCCGCCAGGGCGATGCGATGGAACAGGGCAATATGCTGTTTCGCGATCTAGAGCGTCGGCTGGACGAGGTCGCGGACCGGCTCGACCAGCGCATGCGCCAGGATGAGAGCGCCGGCATCATGGAGGTGATCGACGCCCGCTTCACCGCTTTGGCCAAGCGCATCGAGACACGCACGCCGGATCCCGCCAACGACGCGGCGATCCGCGGGCTGGAAAGCCGGCTCGAGGATATTTCCAGCCGGCTGGAAATGTCCGCGCAGCAGGTCGCGGGCATCGATCCGGCGCTGATCCGCAGCCTGGAGGCGCAGGTCGCCGGCCTGTCGGCGCATCTTTCCAAGCCCGGCACGCCGCTGCCCGAATTCGAGGACATCAGCCCGCGCCTCAACGAGATCGAGAAGTCGCTGGCGGGCACGCGCGATTCCATCCTGACCGTGGCGCGCGAGGCGGCCGAGAGCGCCGTCAGATCGCTTGCCGAGTCGACGTCCAGCACGGCCCAGAGCAACGCGACCGCCGTTGCCGGCCTCGCCCAGGACCTGAAGACGCTCGAAGCGCTCACCCGCCGCTCCGACGAACGCAACTCGCGCACATTCGAGGCGATCCACGATACGCTGCTCAAGATCGTCGACAGGCTCGGCTCGCTCGAATCGGACGAGACCAGCGAAGCGGTCAGCGAACTGGTGGATCCGCAGCCGGCCGGTAAGCGCGGCGGCCGCGGCGGTAAGATCGTGGTGCAGGACGCGCCTTCGATGGATATCGACCAGCCGCTGCCGCTCACGGGGGACATGGCCGGTCTCGAAGGCCGTGCGGCTGCGATCATGCGCGATGAGCCAGACGCGCCGCGCACGCCTGCCGAGGCCGCGGCGGCAGCAGCCATGGCGGCCCTCGGGCCGGATGCGATCGGCGACAAGAGCGAGACGGCCGGCCGCAGGAGATCGATGTTCAGCGGCCTGGCGCGCGCTTTCAAGGGCAAGAAAGATGCGGACACGCAGCCGCTTGCCGGCTCTGCGCCGGTCGGTGACGTGCCAAGCGTCGACATCGACGAGCCGCTCGACCCCAAGGCCGCCAACCGGCCGTTGGAGCCCGGTTCCGGCGCGCCGGACCTCAACGCTATCATGAAACGCGTGCGCGACGAGCGCGGCGGCCAGCCGGTCAAGCGCAACGAGAGCGATGCCGCCAAGTCCGATTTCATCGCCGCGGCCCGCCGCGCGGCCCAGGCCGCAGCCGCGGAAGCCGACACGCTGAAGCGGCAATCGACCCTGACCGGCCCGGTGAAGGCGCTGAGGATAGGCGACCTGCTCAAGGCGCGGCGCAAGCCGATCCTGATGGCGGCGGCCGCGATCATGATGGCGCTGGCCGGCCTGCAGTTGGGCAAGGCCTTTTTGTCAGATCCGGTCGAGACGGCCAACAACCAGCCCGCACCGGTCGTCTCTCCGCAGATGGTCGACACGGAAACAGCACAGGACGAAAGCGGCCCGGCCCGGCCCGTCAGGCAGGCCGAGCCCGTCAAGGACGCGGCACTCGCCGCTTCTACGTCTTCCAGTCCCGAAAATGCCGCAGCCATGCCCGCCGAACCGGCGCCCGCGCCAGTGGCGCTTGCTGCGCCTGCCGCGCCGGTGCCGGCTCCCATGGCTTCGGCAACGCCGCCCGAACCCGCCGCCGCAGCCGCGTCCGCGGCGGATACGGATGGCGACATGCAGCCTGTGGCCAAGGGCCCCATGACGGCCAGTCCGGCAGCCGAGGGCGCCGCTGCCAGCACACCGACGGCCACGTCCGTCGACACGACAGGCGCCGTGCCGCCGGCCGGGAACCAGGCAGCCGCGGCCAAATTCGACATTCCTTCCGAAATCGGTCCGGTGGCGCTGCACGATGCGGCCGCCGATGGCGACGCCAAGGCGCTGTTCGAGATCGGCTCGCGCTATGCGGAATCGCGCGGCGTCAAGGAAGACATGAAGGCGGCCGCCAAATGGTATGAGCAGTCGGCCGAGCTCGGCTTCGCGCCGGCCGAATACCGCATCGGCAATTTCTACGAAAAAGGCATCGGCGTCGCGCGCGACATCAAGAAGGCCAAGACCTACTATCAGCTCGCCGCCGAACAGGGCAATGCCAGCGCCATGCACAATCTGGCGGTGCTGTTCGCCATGGCGGCGGACGGCGTGACCGACAATGAATCGGCGACGCACTGGTTCCAGGAAGCCGCCGACCTCGGCGTCAAAGACAGCCAGTTCAACCTCGGCATCCTGGCCGCCAAGGGCGTCGGCATGAAACAGAACCTGGAGGAATCCTACAAGTGGTTCGCGCTCGTCGCCAAGACCGGCGACAAGGACGCTGCGGCCAAGCGCGACGAGATCGCCAATGCGCTCAGGCCCGAACAAGTCGAGCGGGCGCGCGCCGCCACGGAATTGTGGAAGGCCAAGCCGCTCAACGCGGCCGCCAACTCGGCCGACGTTCCGGAGTCCTGGCAGGACAGCACTCCGCAGACGACCGCCGGCATCGATATGAAGAAGGCGGTGAAGAACATCCAGCTGATCCTCAACAAGAACGGCTATGATGCCGGCGGCGCCGACGGCGTGATGGGCGGCAAGACCAAGACCGCCATCATGGCCTTCCAGACCGACAACAAGATGAAGCCGACGGGCGAGATCGACGCGCCGCTCGTCAAGGCGCTCTTGGCGCACAAATAACGGCGGACGCGTCGCATATGCGACGCCCTGCCACACATTTGCCTGTTAACTGATTGAGATGGTTTTTGTTTCGGGGGGGGGGGGGGGGGGGGGG